>JBKCGW010000499.1:0-2020 GCA_046303175.1 Flavobacteriales bacterium | reverse complement strand
TGTGCATTTTGTAATAGCACATTCATTCCCTCTTCCGGACCTGTGCTCACCACATACAAGTCTTCCCACGTTTTCAATTGCGTATCGATGAACACGGATCCCCAGCAGTTGGCGTTAACGGTTGCGTTCCATTCGGTGGCGTGATTCACGAACGTGCCATTCTCATTGATGAGAAAAACATTGCCTGCCACAGTATTGCTGATGTAATAATCGTAGTCGCCATCGTGATCCACATCGCTCACCGAAAGCGACATCGCGTCGATGTGCACGTTGAATCCGTTTTCATTGGAGATGTCAGTATACACTCCACCGTCGTTTCGGTAGTACATGCAACCATCTGCTTTATCGTTCACCACAAGCAAGTCGGCATCGTAATCAAAATCGGCATCGATGAACATGCATTGATAAGCCGGAAAATTTCCATAGCTCACACCCACTTCGGAAGCCACTTCATCGAAGGAGCCATCGCCGTTGTTGCGAAAGAGCCAGTTGGGCGCGCCAACCGAGGGCTGTTGGTTGTAGTTGGCCACATACACATCGAGCAAACCATCGCTGTTGTAGTCGCCCCAGGTTGCGGTGGTGCTGATAATACCATCCATCGGACAAGGCAGAGCATCACTCACGTCGTCAAAAGTCATATCACCGTTGTTACGAAAAAGCACAGGACATTCCCAAGCGCGCGTTGCAAAAAAGTCGGCGTCGCCATCGTTGTCGTAATCGACCCAAATGGGATGCAGGGTCTTACCTGCTATTCCGGCGAAATAATATTCTTGCACGAAACCGCTTCCCGTATTTCGAAACGTGTACACCCCCATGCCGCTTCCCGCGTAGGTCAAATCATCGAGACCATCGCGATTGAAATCGTGAAAGCTCACACCGCTTTCGCTGATGGAAATGTCATGGTAAATAGCGAGGCCGTAATCGTCGGTCACATCGATAAACTGCGCGCGCAACATTGCCCCGTCGAAAGGCGATAGAATCATCCATGCGAGTAAACACAGAAATCGAAACTGCAAAGTAGTGGGCATAGCCAAGTCGTTAAGGTCAACGGCCGCGCTGTTGCTCTCAAAACTTACTTACAGGTACAATCGAAATGTCGGCATCCAAGGACAATGTTCCAGCATTGCTGCTCTACCATTTAATGGCACCTCGGGGGGCAGTTCGAGTTAAGGATGGTCAATGATAAGAAAAAATTTAACAAACGAAAAAAAGAATGGAGAATGGAGAATGGAGAAGAGGAGCGCCTTCCCATTCTTCATTCTCCGTTCTCCATTCTCCAATTTGTTATTCGAAAATTATTCTCTTCAACTATTTGATTTCGCATCGCGAAGATTGTTGAGTATTCCTATCAAGCATAATACATTCCAGCTCGACATGAACTTGTGATGCGATGCTATTTAGTCTTGCTATATGAATACAGACTTCAACTCGTTATCGCTTGGCTTCGGTAAAAGAATCACAAAAGTTTACTTGGAGCTAACCGAAAAGAGGAGGGAATACAATATTGCAAAACAACTGCTTCGATCTGGCACAGCCGTCGGAGCCTTATATCGAGAGGCAACCTATGCTGAGAGCAAAGCTGACCTAATCCATAAACTACACGGAGCTATCAAGGAATGCAGTGAAACCGTTTATTGGATTGATCTCCTAGAGCACATGGGTAAACTGAATCAAACAGAGCATGCAATTTTGAGAGGAGATGAAGTTTCACTATTAAAAATTTTAACGGCAATGATTAAAACTGCGAAAAGAAACAAGGAGAATGGATAATAGAGAATAACGGCGCCCTCATTCTCCATTCTCCATTCTCTTTTAAACGTTCCTCCCCACACAATTCAAATCCTCAAACGCCTGCTTCAGTCGCGCAACGAATGACTTTTCGCCTTCGCGCAACCATACGCGTGGATCGTAGAATTTCTTGTTTGGTTTGTCGTCACCGTCGGGGTTGCCGATTTGCGACATGAGGTATCCTTGCTTGCCGAGCACGTAATCGCGCACACCGCTGAGGAAGGCGTATTGC
>JBKCGW010000498.1:0-2785 GCA_046303175.1 Flavobacteriales bacterium | reverse complement strand
AAAAAGTAGTGGAATGCTCGAATTCCACTTTCCATGCGACCGTGTTGAAAAAGGGCAATCAATCGTTTTGAAAGCTGTTGGATCCCCCCTTTTGCACTGCTCGATATCGCTGAAACGCCCGTTTCTAGTGTGTTTTTTACGGTGAAATAGTCGGGTTTATTAACAAGGGTCGCGTTTTTTCAACAAATCAACATGATTTTCCGCGTCTGCTCTTGCTTTCAGAAGATTGTTCACTCTACATTAGCCTAACTAAGCGGAAAGCTTGGTATTAAACCCATTAAAATTTATCAAAATGAACAAAGCAGAATTGATCGAAGCAATGGCAACTAGCGCCAAGATTTCGAAGGCTGATGCTAAGAAGGCATTGGACGCATTCATCGAAACCACTACAAAGGCCCTCAAGAAGGACGACCGTGTAGCATTGGTAGGTTTTGGTTCTTTCAGCGTGAGCAAGCGTGCTGCACGTAAGGGCCGTAACCCACAAACCGGTAAGGAAATTCAGATCAAGGCTAAGAAGGTTGTACGCTTCAAGGCTGGTGCTGAGCTTTCTACCAAAGTGAAGTAATTCACTTTTGTAAAGCAAAAGACAAAAGGGTCGGACGAAAGTCCGGCCTTTTTTTTTGGTGGCGAGTGAAAACGAAGAATGGAGAATGGAGAAAGGGAGCGCCTTCCCATTCTCCATTCTCCTCTCATAACACATAAGAACTGCCGCACAAACATGTTGGGTCTTGCTTCTGCATTCTCTACTCATAACACACAAAGACTGCCACACAAACATGGTGGGGCTTACTTCTCCATTCTCCATTCTCCTTCCATTCAACGCACTTCGACCGCCACACCAATCGTTTGCGAAAATTCTCCATTCTCCATTCTCCATTCTCCACCCATCACACACTATGCCTGCCACACAAACACCATGGTCTTTACTTCTCCATTCTCCATTTATTTTCGCCCCATGCTTTCCCGCCTCTACGACCTCCTAGCCGAGCATCTCACCGAGAACAAGCGCATGCTGTTTGATCGCATACTCGATGAACGCACGCGTCACGTTGCATTGGTAATGGAGGACTTGTATCAGGCGCAAAACACAAGTGCAATTCAACGAAGCGCCGAGAGTTTCGGGATTCAAGATTTGCACATCATCGAAAACAAACACACGTTCACACACCACCGCAGAATATCGAAGGGGTCGAGCGATTGGTTGAGTATGCATCGATACAACGAGCCAGGATTGAACAATACGGAGGCTTGCATACACGCATTGAAAAGAGACGGATATCAAATCGTAGTAACTGCCTTGCACGAAAAGACTATCGCGCTCGATGAGGTAGATCTTTCCAAGAAGACCGCTGTGCTCATGGGCACAGAGCTCACGGGCGCTTCAGACGTCGCTATGGAGATGGCCGATGTGTATATGAACATACCGACGGTGGGTTTCACCGAAAGCCTTAACGTGAGCGTCGCTTCGGCGATCATCCTTCAACACCTCACGCATCGCATGCGCATCGAAAACCGACCTTGGCAACTTTCGGAAGAAGAAAAATTGAGTCTGAAAATTGAATGGGCCAAGCGCTCTATCTATTGGAGTAAGTACATTGTGGAGATGTGGGAGAGTGGGGAGATTTAGTGGGTACTGGGTACTGGGGAAAGGGTACTAGTGAGCGGTAAGTTTTGGAGAATGGGGAATGGGGAATGGAGAATGGGAAGGCGCTCCTTTTCTCCATTCTCCATTCTCCACTTCCTTATATTCGCGTCCTCAATCGTAAAATCTTAACCCAAACATTCCCATGCGTTTCCGTCCAGGCGTTCTTACCGGTGATGAAGTAACCGAAGTTTTCAATCACGCTCTTGAAAATCATTATGCTCTTCCTGCAGTCAATGTGATTGGCACCAACAGTATCAATGCAGTGCTTGAAACAGCGCGCGAAGTAAACTCCCCGGTTATCGTTCAGTTCAGCAATGGCGGTGGTGCGTTTTACGCAGGTAAGGGATTGAAGAACGATGCGCAACAAGCGTCTATCATCGGCTCAGTAAGCGGTGCGCATCACGTGCACATGGTGGCGAAAGAATACGGCGTGCCTGTAATCCTACACACCGACCACTGCGCAAAAAACATCATCGCATGGATGGATGGTATGCTTGCTCACGGTGAAAAATATTTCGAGAAAAATGGTCACTCGTTGTTCTCATCGCACATGCTTGATTTGAGTGAAGAACCACTTCACGAGAACATCGAAATTTCATGCGCATACTTCGATCGCATGAGTAAGATGGGCATCACACTCGAAGTAGAATTGGGTGTCACCGGTGGTGAAGAAGATGGTGTCGACAACAGCGGCGTAGACAGTTCGAAGCTCTACACACAGCCCGATGAAGTGGCTTACACGTATGAGCATCTTTCAAAAATTTCGAAGCGCTTTACGATCGCTGCTGCATTCGGTAATGTGCACGGAGTGTACAAGCCGGGTAACGTGAAGTTGGAACCAAAAATCTTAAAAAACTCACAGGAGCACATTCAGCAAAAATTTAATACGCAGTCAAATCCCGTTCATTTCGTATTCCATGGCGGTAGCGGAAGCACGCAAGAAGAGATTCGCGAAGCCATCAGTTACGGCGCTATCAAAATGAACATCGATACCGACATGCAATACGCCTTCCTCAGCGGTGTGCGCGATTACGTGCTCGGCAAGCAAGGATACCTCATGTCGCAAATCGGCAACCCCGACGGTGACGACAAACCAAACAAGAAATTCTACGATCCACGCGTATGGTTGCGCGAAGGCGA
>JBKCGW010000497.1:0-3429 GCA_046303175.1 Flavobacteriales bacterium | reverse complement strand
GTCGTATATGGTAGCATGGAGGTGACCGGTGACTTCATCGCGTTTTCTCTCGAAGATTTTACGGCAAGGGCATGTGGTAAGCGCGATAGCACAGGAAAAGTGATCGAACGAGCTACATTCAAGGATGGCGATACCGAGTTTAAAGAAGATTCACTTGCGTATAATTTCAATACGCAACGGGGAATTAGCTACGGCGTGCGCACGGAGCAAGGGGAGGCGCAATTGCTCTCCGCCGTTTCGAAGAAGGCATCCAACAATTGGATATCAGTAGGAAATGGCAAGCTCACCACGTGCAACGCGGAGAATCCTCATTATCATTTTCAGTTGAGCCGCGCCATGGTTATTCCAAATGACAAAGTAGTATCCGGTCCTTTGTATTTGAAATTCCGAAAAATTCCCACACCGCTCGCCTTACCGTTTGGCTTTTTCCCCAACAAGCAGGAGTCTGTGCAGGGCATTTTGTTGCCAGGATATGGCAATGCAAATGAGAAGGGTTTTTTCATCCAGAACCTGGGTTATTACGTTCCTGTAAATGATCATCTGGACACCAAGTTTCTGTTCGATGTATACTCCCGAGGCAGCTGGGCTGTGCGCAACGTGACCGGGTATAAAAAGAACTATCGCTATTCGGGTAACTTCAATGTTTCGAGAGTGGTCAACGTGAATGGGATTCCGGAGTTGCCTGATTATGGAAGGTCAACCAATTTCAATATTCAGTGGACGCACAACCAAGACCCGAGAGCGCGTCCTAATTCAACTTTCAGCTCGAGTGTAAATGTGGGCTCGCTTAATAATTTCCGCAACAACCTCAACACATCCCAAACAGATTTCTTGAGCAGCACCTTCAGTTCGCGCATTCAGTGGACCAAGCGCTGGCCGGATACGCCCTTCAACATGGGCTTAACCGCGGGTCACACGCAAAACACACAGTCGCGCAATATTCAGGTCACCTTACCAACGGCCAACATCAATATGTCGCGCATCACGCTGGGTCGTTTCGCTAAGAATAATCTGCGGTTGAAACGCACATTGGATAACATCGGTCTTACGGCATCCGGCGATTTTTCCAATACGGTGAGTGAAAATGCGTCTATGTATGCGCTGTCGAAGATGGATAGTTTGTGGATGAATGCACGCAATGGGTTGCGCATTCAGGCCCAGGCATCCACCACCATGCGAGCCAAGCAATACGGCACACTTTCACTTTCCGTGAACAGCACGTTGACCAACACGTTTAAGTACTTGCAGGGTCAATTGACACCATCGGGTGAAGCCATCGTTTTTGATACACTCTACGGCTTGCGTAGCGCGTTGAATTGGCATGCATCGGGAAGTTTTAACTCGCGTCTGTACGGTACGTTCAATCTGGGCAACAGAACAGCATTAAAGGCGATTCGTCACATGGTGCAATGGAATGTGGGTGCCAGCTATTCGCCGTATGCTGATGTTCGCCGCGACATGTATTCAACCACGGGTGAGTTTTTGGGATACAATCCGTTCGACGTAGCTGCTTTTGTGCCTCAGAATTCGATGGAGCAACTCAACATCAACTGGAGTTCGACCAATAACCTCGAGGCCAAAGTGCGCGACAATTCATCTGCGAAGGTGACATACAAGAAGCTGAAGTTGCTGGAGAACTGGAAAAAGTCGCTTAGTTGGAATACACTCGCCGATTCACTTCAGTTGAGCAACTTATCGATGAGTGCATTCACCACGGTTGCCGGTCGAATCAACGTCAACTACAATTCGTCCTACAGCTTTTACGACCGCGATAGCTTGGGCCGCGAAGTGAATCGCTATTTGCTGGATACCCGCAATTCGCTGATGCGCATGGAAGGCACCAACCTGGCGTTGGGGTTTCAGTTGAAGAGTAAGAACAGACAGCAATCGACCGAACAACAGCCTACCGCCGCAGAGTCGGAACTGATTGCTAAGAATGGGGATAATCTGATCGATTTCAGCGTGCCATGGACGTTGAATATGAACTACAACATTCGGATGTCGAAGGTGTGGAATGCACCTAGTCAAAGAGACTCGCTGATATTCACACAGGCCATCACTTTCAGTGGCGATGTAACGCTCTTTAAGCACTGGGCCATCAGTTTCAACAGTGGTTACGACATGAGTAATCCACGCTACGAGTCATTGCAATTATCGGATTTCGGATTGCGTGATTTCACCACCACCAACATCGGGTTGCACTGGGACTTGCACTGCTGGGAGTTTTCAGCGAATTACGTGCCTTTCGGTCAGCGTCAGAGTTACATGATGCAGCTCAACATCAAGTCAGCACTTCTTCAGGATTTGAAGATTCAGAGACGTGGAAATTTGGGTGACCCGGGGTATCTGTATTAATGACAAATGACAAATGACTAGTGACCAATGACCAATTATTAGTCATTTGTCACTAGTCATTATCAAAGCACTGCGGCTCCACTCTATGGAAAATGGCTCATTTGCGATTGTGTTGATTTCACTTGCCTGTATCGTTCTAGGAAAAAAAATCGAGTACTTTGTCACGTTTAGGGGGCTGAGATGATAATGACGTCATAAGGCAGGACAATCTGCTACTACACAATCCAAAATTCAAACACTCTGAAAAATCTAATGAGCATTAAATCCATGCTGTTCTCATTGAGCACCGTGGCACTTTTAGCCTCCTGCAAGAAGGAAAATGTCGATGAAACCATTACCGTAATACCACCGACACCGGCGGCCGCTAAAATTGAAGGCAACTGGGAGGTCTACAAGATTGAAAAACAAGAGTTGGTAAGTGATTTAATAGGAGGACAAATCGTCTGGTCAATGGGATGGGTAGATCAAACACCATTAAGCGCTGAGGAGATTACCATGACGTTTGACGGTGATAAAACATTCCAGCAGTTCTATGCCGAGGTACCTGTAGGAAATGGTAACTGGGAAGCCGCAGCGGACAATCCGTACCAGTTCACAGTTACGTTCAATGCAGGAGGTTGGTCACCCTTACAAGATATCTATACACTTCAATTGGCTTGTGACAACACCATGTCAGTTAAATATCGGGTCGAACCACCTGCGGGCAACCACAATTTTCAAAATGAGGAATGGTATGTTACGTATTATTTCAAAACTCCGGGAACTGTTCCGTGTGATTCACTAGTTGATTATAACGTCAACTAAAAAAATGGCAACACGTGGTCGATTAACCTCTTTCAAAAAGCAGACTGTGGCTCTTTTGTATTGCAGTTTGATCTCCGCGTGTTCGAGTACATTAAATAAATTTTCAAGTGAAATTCAATTGAGTTAAAAGTAAATCCGGCATACTCGTATGTCGGATTTTCTCCGTGAATATGCACGTATCGAAGGAATGTATAGACGGTTGTTTGAAAGCCAATCAGGCAGCTCAACGGGAGCTGTTCGATGCGCTGCTTCCTTATTTGAATGCTATAT
>JBKCGW010000496.1:0-1395 GCA_046303175.1 Flavobacteriales bacterium | reverse complement strand
GGTGAGGGGTGAGGGGTGAGGGGTTCCATAAATCAGTCAAATTAATATCAGCAGGCCGTTGGGGTATGTCGGGCTCGGATTGTCTTATTTTCGTTACCCAATAACAAACTGAATTGTGCGTATTTACGGATTGCTCATAGTCTTCATGTTGCTGGCTCTTACGAGCATGGCTACGCACAATCGAGCGGGTGAGATTACCTATGAGCACGTTGGCGGATTCACGTATCGTGTGCGAATAACTACCTACACGAAACAAAGTGCTATTGCCGATCGAAATTCATTGAAAATACGTTGGGGCGATGAAGGACCCAACGTCACCGAATCAGAACTCGATAGTCTCTTTCGTACCAATCAGGTCATGAATGTGGGCATCGATGTAAAGCGCAATGAATACACCGGTCTTCATACCTACAGTGGCCCCGGTACATTTACCATTTCCGTTGAAGACCCCAACCGAAATGCTGGAGTACTGAACATCAACAATGGGGATCCGGGAACCCCGGAAGCAGAAAAAACTTCCACATCCGTAATGGCAGTATTTGCCATACGTTCTGTTTTGGTGATTCGACCGGGAAACGGAGGCCACAATAACTCCATCAAATTCTTGAATCCACCCATTCAAGACGCTTGTATTTACAAACCTTGGATACATAATCCGGTTGCATTCGATTCATTGGAGGGCGATCAATTGGTCTATTCCCTGGTTTCTTGCTTGGGATTGAATGCGGAACCGCTCGACACATGGGAATCGCCGACAGAATATACCGACGACCCAACGGATGTTTTTTCTATTGACCCCGAGAATGGCGATATTACTTGGGACACACCGCTAGTTGCCGGAGAATATAACGTAGCATTTGAAGTTCGAGAATTCCGTAACGGAGTGTTTGTTGGATCCGTGCAACGGGATATGCAAATCACAGTGGTAACCTGCTCGAACGTTCCCCCCGAAATTGCAGAGCTCCCTGACTACTGCATTGGTGCAGGCGAATTATTGCAATTCCAAGTGAACTACACCGACGAAGATGGAAGCGTATTTCAAGTCGATGTGGATGCTTTGGGTGGGCCCATGACAGATGTTGAACACGTGGCATTTTACGACGATGTGTCGCGCTTCTTCACTTGGAATCCACAATGTGCAGAGGTGCGTTCGGAACCCTATTACGTTTCGTTCATGGCCACAGACCAAGGGAACATTCCGCTTACCGATGTTGAAACCGTGAGTATACAAGTGGTAGCTCCTGCGGTAGAAAATCCATTGGCCGAAGCAGCAGGTGGACAGATGAATTTAACGTGGGACTTAACACCTTGTTACAACGCTTTCGATGCGGGCGAGTTGGATGACGTCCGATATCTCATTTATCGTCGAAACGGACTCTACGGATTTGAACCCGA
>JBKCGW010000495.1:0-6740 GCA_046303175.1 Flavobacteriales bacterium | reverse complement strand
GGTCTTTTGAAGGACTTGACCACTCAAGATCCTCAAAATGAGATGATTTGGTTCGTTTTAGGAGTAACCTACGAAAAGCTTGGCAAAGTTGCTGAACAAGAAGCTGCTTACCTGAAAGCGTTGGAAATCAATCCTAAGTATTTCGATGCGCTGTTCAACTTGGGAGCAACATATTACAACCAGGGCGTAGAGAAATACAAAGAGTGCGACAAAATTCCGCCGCGTGAAGCAGCGAAATATGACGCATGCGTGTCGGACGCCAACAAGATCTTCGCAAAGTCAATTGGATATTTTGAAGGAGGATACGCTGAGCGTTCGAATGACAAGGATATCATCAACGCCCTGAAAGAAGCCTATGTGCGTGTCGGCAATATGGAGGGAAAGAAGAAAATGGAAGAAGCGCTGAAAGGATTGTAGGAAAATAGGATGATAGGATTATAGGGAACGGTAGCCGCTTGGCTGCCGTTTCTTTTTTGTGAAATGGTGAGGTAGTGAGATAGTGAAATGGTAGGTGGTTGTCGTTTCTATTTCACTGTCTCATTCCTGAATTATTTTACTTTACATAATGTAAATTATGAGTCAAAATATCCCGTAATCGATTGACTTACAAGCGCCATCTGTAATCTGTAATCTGTCACTCGTAATCCGTAATCTCTCATCTATCATCCGTAGCCTTCCCCATGCGAACCAACTCCTCTGCAATCTGCTCCTCCGTAAACGACGCATACAACTTTTCCTCACGCTCCAGAATTTCAGCAAACGGATCCAGACTGAATGCACATCCCATGTAAGTCGTCGGCAAATCATGGTTTATCAAATGATGATCAGCCAAGTGCTTTATGGCGTAATCCCTATCGGTAAACTTTCCGGTCAAATACCTGAACTGATTCTCCGAAATCCTTCGGATAGCTCCAGCTTGAACCCGCCTAGTAGACGCAAAGCTTTGAATTAACTCAGGTGATGTTATTCCTTCTTTATCAATAATTTGACTCAGGCTCCAAAGGTCTTCCAAGCCCGTATTTAACCCTTGTCCCATGAACGGCAGCATGGCATGCGCAGCGTCGCCCATAATGACCACATTGTCGGCATGATGCCAGTTTTGAGCATTAACAGAACCCAAAAAGCCGCCTTTGGAATGTTTAAGTCGCTCGCGAATGTCGGGCACGGCATCCTTAACGCCGGGAAACAACGCTTCAAAGGCGCTGTCATCTTTCTGCACAAGCAATTCGAGCATATGCTCATTCTGATGCACTAAAAACAGGCTAAATCCGCCTTCATGTACCGGAAAGGCACCAATCATGGCCTTCGGACTGTGCCAATAATGGAATTTATCCCGTTCCCAAAGGTTTTCCGTGATTCGAATCTCACGGTAGTTATTCCTTTCCAATTGATGGCTTAAGGTGCCGTTACGATTCAGATGATAGGTTACTTTGGAACGCACGCCATCGGCCCCAATGAGCAGATCGTATTTCCAGTACTTTTTATGACCGTAATGCATCACATCGATAGCCTTTTGCTCAAAAAAGACATCCTGAACCACGCTATCGTAATGAATATGGACATTGGGCAATGCCTCAGCCCGCTGCGTGAGCAATTGGTAGAGCGTATTTCGGGAAATACAATTGATTTCGTGTCCGTGAACCGAATAGGGTTCAATGTCAGCCCCATCAGCATGATGACGCATCCGTCCGTTTAGCTTCAAGGAATGATCCAGGACGTCTTGCGACAAACCAATTGCTTCCAGGGTTCGCCATCCGCGGGCAGAAATCACCAGTTGCAGCGATCGAGCTTGCATCGATGGCGGGAAAATCGGTTCCTCGCGCTTTTCGAAGATATCAATGCGTTCAAAACGGTCAGAGAGCATGATCGCCGCTGCTAATCCAACCAATCCGCCACCGGCGATGATTAAAGGACTATGATCCATGATTACATTTCTTTAAATAACGGAGCTACATGCTCCATGAAAGCTTGCATTCGTTTAATAACGACAGCTGCGTCGTTGGTGTTAAAATCGAACCAGGTCATCAGGCAGTCTTCCGTATGAAATCGCTCACGGATACTCCGATAGACTTTTGCCGGACTACCATAAACGGCGTTTTCCATGCCGCTTTCGACCTTGCCTTGATCTACGGTGCCCTCCATCGCTTGCCAATAGGCATGCATGGCATCGCGAGCTTCGACTTCAGCCTTTGCGTCTTGTTCAGCCTCCGTCAGTTCGGCATCGGCACAGGTGAATACCATGACGGTTCGCGGCATATACTGTCGTTTCCATGTGCCGCCCGAGGGATGATAACAGGCGCGCATGCGATCGTGGGTTTGATCAATGATATGGTTGGGGGTCACCGAAAGGTTAAAGACCTTCACGGGAAGCCATTGATTGATGTGCTGTTGTAGTTGCGGATCATGGGATCCCAGGACCAGATTCAGATTACTCAAATCAACTTCTTCCGGAATGAGTTTTACGCGTTCGAACTCCCACAAGGGAGCTATGATAATGCTTACAGCGTCTGAAGGCAGGCCGGCGTGTTGCAGCGCTTCGGACCAAACGACTTGATCTTTTACTTCCGCCTTTTGAATTACCTTGGGCATAACATCTGCAGTTCCCAGGGTTTCTCCCGAGAGCATACGCACAAATATCTCGGCGGCTTCGCGCAACGTGAGCGCTCTGACAGCATTCCACAGCAACTCCTCGACGCGGTTTCGGGGTTTGAAACCATAAACTTCATTTGCATAGGCAAATCGACCAATACCAAATCCGATATTCAACTTACGGCCGCTTGTGAGCAGTTCTTCGCGATGAATGGTCAAGTATGTCCGAACAGCTTCGGCATGCGCGATGGGGCCTCCGTTGGCAATGATGTTGCGAATTGCGGAGCCGACTTCAATTCGCTTGGTTTGCGGATAAGCAACCGCGGCAATCTGCAGAATATCGGTATTGATACAGAGTTCACCGTTGAAATGCGGTAGTAGGGGCTCGGGCTTATGCTGCTCTGTGCGAATGGAAAAGTGCGCCTCCCCTACCCACGCCCGGTTATACCCCAGTTGATCGGCAGCGCGAATCTGGCGGAAAAGATTATCATACAAAAGCTGATCTGAAGGAGCACCCTGCCCCAAATCCATTTTCGAGAAACTGAAAAAGATGTCGAATTCCATCGTCAGTAATTAGTCTGACCGTAGCGTATTCAGCCGATTCATCGGATGAAAAGACGACTACTCAACAGCTAAGCTGCAGGCCGGACTGTTTCGGTCGTGGTTAGTAAGTGAAACAAATCTAATAGAAACACCTTTTCGTTGTAATGTCAGTTATTAACGAAAAAGGCGCCTCTTACAAAGCGCCTTTTTCTTCCCATTAAAATCGATCTACATTTTCAATCAACCTTCTTTTTCCAACAGCAATGATTGAAGGGCTCGCAGTTCACGAACCTTTTCGTCATTGCTGGCAGCTATATATGCATGTATGAGATTATTCAGCATCCGGGCTATCATTTCCATGTTTGCGCACGGACGATAAAAACGCTCGTCCTGAGGCAAATTCTGCTTTACCAGAAACTCATCAATTTCCTCTTTCTGGAGAATTGCACCTGCATTGAATGGATTGATGTAAAACAACACTTCAGATTCTTCTTTTATTATTCCCAACTCTTCATCGAATGGATAATGATCCAGATAACAAAGTATAAAGTGGCTTGGAAGATTTACTCCTTGCACTGGCAAATCAAGACTGTCAGCTAAATAGGTATACAACAGTCCAAGCGAAAGTGGATTTCCTGTCTTCGTGGTTACAAGATCAGATAAAAAGGAATTCTGTGGCTGGTGGTAGTTTTCACGATTACCCTTGAACCCATGATGGGTGTAAAACATGTGATTGAAAACCCGAATCTGCTCAAATGCAGTGAGGTTATCATTCAACTCCAACCAAATACTCTGACGAATCTTGGAAACTACTCTACGCAATTCAGATTCGTCGTAAGAAGGATACTGGTACTTATTAATGATAAGCGCACCTTCCAACAAGTCTTTGTCTTCTGAGTTTTTCCAAGCCTTCAGGCGATTGTATACGCCTTCGTATTGAATAGTAGAAATAAGCTCCTCGAGACGGGTTTGAAACAAAGGCCCAAAATCTTGTAATTCCCAGTATTGTTCGAGTTGCGGAATAATGGACTCACCATAATTCTTCAACTCAGAACTCACCTGTTTATAGATGGTTTCATCGGGGTCCTCAATAAGCGAAATGAGGGCATTGACTTCGTTGCTGTACATCGTGATTGTTTTTCAGTTTTCAGTAGCGATATCAAAGCTAGCTGAAGGAAACCGTTACAATCGACAAGGCCCAACGACCTTTTTCACAACCGATGTTTCAAAATCGATCTAACACAGTCCTGATAAGGGTTTCAACACTTCTCAATGAGTCGCTGTTGAATTCTTTGGTAGCTCGGTTAACCAGAATGGCACAGACAGATAATGCCTTATGACCGAGCATGGAAGCCATCGCATAAATACCTGCCGACTCCATTTCGAAGTTGGTAATTCTCAACTCATTGTATCTAAACTGCGCATATTCATCAATGCGGTTTTCCATGGTTGACTTCAAGCGTACCGAACGTCCTTGGGGACCGTAAAAACCATTGGCTGTTGCCGTTATGCCGTGAATACAATCGAATGAAATGCGCTGATGAAGCTCTTCGTTGCATTGCGCCACATAGAATCCTGAGTTTTCCCGAAGCCAATGAAATCTGTCAGACAAGGCAGACTGAAGTGCCTGCTCAGCTTCCGACGGAATTGCATTATACGTGTGTGGTACTCCATCCAGAGCAAACGAATATGCCGAAGACACAAAGCTGCCAACAGGAATATCCGAATGCATACAACCGCTTGTGCCAATGCGCACAATCTCCAAGCATGTATGCTCAGGCTTGGCCTGCCTGGTGTCATAATCAACGTTGACAGCCGCATCCAATTCGGTCATGACAATATCAATATTGTCGACACCTATACCCGATGAAATAACCGTAATCTCTTTGCCTTTGTATACGCCGGTGTGTATGATAAACTCACGACTTTCAATTCGGTGAGTAATCGTATCGAACAAAACTGAAATCTTGGGAACCCTTTCCGGGTCACCCACAATAATGACCTTTTTCGCAATATGCTCGGCTTTAATGCCAAGGTGGTAAATACTCCCCTCCGGTCGAAGAATTAATTCCGAGTGAGGGATGACGCTATTCGCATCGCGCAAATTGGCTTTCATCTTTACAGCCCAAATTGAGTGAGGTGGTGATTCAGGTGATTGTATTGAAGCATTCCCCATTCTTGGGCTGTAAGCCGACCAAAGAAAGAATGGAGTCTGTTATCATACGCTGTTTCACCGGCCTTTCTAAATTGATCGATGCTCTGGATAAGTCGAATTCGTTCTGAGTTTACATCATTCTTGGAGGTAACAATAAAACCCGGAGCCGTATATCCATTCTTCTTATAAACCGACTTGTAGACGTATTGCTTTTTGGCCATTTTTCGGAACAAGTAGCTCATCAAGGCCCTTTTTCTGGGGGCTGCTCCCAGTGAGGAAGAAAGAACCAAATTGCAATGCTTCACCATGGATGCAGCGTCCATCTTTCCCCATTGACGAGGCGTGTCCGATTTCAGTTTTGAAAGGCGATCAACGACCTCGTTGTAGACGGACTCTTCGAATAAACTCTTCATGGTGTTTTGCTAAAAGACGCTGCAAATATGGCCAAAGTTCATATGCACGCCCACGAAACCCATTAAAACTTAACACTGCGAACAGTTCAAAAAGCCGATTGTTTTGTGTTTCATGAGCCCCAACGAAGCGAGGATGTACGAGCTAATTGATGACGTTTTCGACACCCAAAACGATTCAACGCAACTTAGATTTAGTGAGAGCGATATTGAGAAATTGATCTCGCTGAGTCCTCATACGCTGCAGGAAGCTGCCAACGAAGAAGGACCTTACGCATGGATTTCCGTATTCCCAACTTCCCTTGACTTGATGAACCAATTCGTATCTGAACAGATCAACGAACGTCAATTGTTTGATTTGACCAACAAGGAAGACAACAATGAAGTGGTATATCTGTGTTCAGCCATTGTTTTGCCCGAATTCAGAAACCAAGGACTTGCGTTGAAACTTACTATTCAGGCTATTGAGGCGCTACAACTCTCCTACCCGATTCGAGTTGCACTGGTTTGGCCATTTTCAGACAGTGGATTGCGCATGGCAGAAAAAGCAGCAGAAGCTTGCGGTCTAACACTTCATGCAAGAACCCGAAACACCTAAAGTTCTCGATAATTATTGCTCGCTGTATGGCCTTCAGCCAATAAATTCGCGGCCACTTGATTCAATCTACAATCATGAACGTAAGCACTCCGTACACCCCGAATAACAAGATTCGTATCGTTACTGCCGCCAGTTTGTTCGATGGCCATGACGCTGCCATCAACATCATGCGTCGCATCATCCAAAGCACCGGCTGTGAAGTGATCCACCTCGGACACGACCGCAGCGTCGAAGAAGTGGTCGATTGCGCTATTCAGGAAGATGCACAGGCCATTGCCATGACATCTTACCAAGGCGGTCATAACGAATACTTCAAGTACATGAAGGATTTGCTGGCACAAAAGGGCGCTCCGCACATTCGCATATTCGGTGGCGGTGGCGGAACGATTTTGCCTTCAGAGATTGAAGAACTGCATGCCTATGGAATTACCCGCATCTACCATCC
>JBKCGW010000494.1:0-1473 GCA_046303175.1 Flavobacteriales bacterium | reverse complement strand
AGGTGCACAGGGAAAGACCATCTACCTCGAACGCTTCGTGAACAACCGCATGGTTTTCACCGACTCCGCCGTAATTGGAAGTGACGGAAGCTTCTTACTTGTACCTTCCAAACCACTCGAGCTAAACTATTACCGCGTAGTTATCGATAAAGCAAACTCACTAGCCCTTATTACGGATAGCACCGAATCGGCGCAAGTGAAGGCTACACTGGGTGATTTTAACTCATCTGCCAGCATTTGCGGTTCCGATCATTCAGAAGAGTTGAGGGAACTGGAGTCGAAGTGCGCTCCTTTCGATAAGAAAGACCTGGAAGCACGACAGCGAATAACGCAACCCGACATTAGTTTGGAGGAAAAGCAGATGCTTAACGAGAGCATGGCCGAAAACCGCCAGGAAATGGTGAAATGCATCAAGGACTGGTTGGTTACTCACGAGTCGTCGCCGGCGGCACTGATTGCCATACAACGCCTCGACCCGCGTACCGAGCTAGCGACCTTCAACAAGATATTCGCCAATCTCAGTCAAAGCTTTGGACATACGCTGCTCTATAAAGCTATGAAACAGGAGCTTAGTAAATTCAGCGCTCCAAGCAAGCAACAATCGGCCGAGACTAACTCAGCCATTGCCGTTGGACAGCCTGCCCCGGAGATCGCCCTCAACGACACGCAAGGCAAGCTCCGCAAGCTAAGCGATTTGAAAGGTAAAACTGTGCTCATCGACTTTTGGGCGAGTTGGTGCGGACCCTGCCGGAGGGAGAATCCGAATGTGGTGGCAGCCTATAAAAAGTATAGCAAAGACGGATTTGAAGTATTTTCGGTATCGCTCGATAAGGCCAAAGAACCCTGGCTGCAAGCCATTGAGCAAGACGGATTGTTGTGGCCCAATCATGTGAGCGATTTGAAGTGGTGGGAAAGCGAAGCCGCAAAGACCTACAATGTCCATTCAATTCCGTTTACTGTTTTGGTAGACAAGGAAGGAAAGATACTCGGCCACAACTTGCGTGGCCCTCTGCTTGAGGAGAAGCTCCAAGCGATATATGGCCGCTAGCCGGCCCGTATTTGTAACAGTTGATAGCAGCAGCGCCTCGGTAACGGGGCGCTGTTGTTTTTTTCGAAAGGATTACAGGATTGTAGGATGATAGTGAGGCCGGTTCTTTGTCAATTATCTGTGGAATTCAAATAGTCTGAATAGCCCACGGCTTCGGCCGTGGGCTGGAGAACACCATAGATAATTTCTACGAATTTGTAATAAGCAGTAGAGACAAACGTCTCAAATCACAAACTCGTTTTCGAACGGGTTCAACTGTTCTATTTTCGCGCTTCCCAGAATCCATTTATGAAAAACATTCTTGTTGCCTTTTTCATCTGCACCGCTGCTCTCGCAATCGGTCAAACCACCCCCTACTTCCAACAACAGGTAGACTATTCCATTGAGGTCCGTCTCAACGACACTGAACATTCGTTGAAGGGGTT
>JBKCGW010000493.1:0-1496 GCA_046303175.1 Flavobacteriales bacterium | reverse complement strand
CTGAAACATGGTCAGGTTGGCGAGCAATGTTTGCACAGGCTCGTGGATGGGGTATTTAGGCGAGAAATAGAAATGAATGCTAATGACTGTAAATGAAAAAAGCACACCCATCCAATAGGCGGGATAGAGTCGGCAAAAACGATTGATGATGAATTCCTTCACCGATGACACCTTTTGCAGGCTCATGAAGATTACAAATCCGCTGATGATGAAGAAGAGGTCTACTCCGGTCGTGCCAAAACGAAAAACACGCTCATACCCTTCATGGTGAAGGGTAAAGTGAAACAATACCACAGCCAAGGCAGCAATGCCGCGCAGAGCATCGAGGACTTGCAGTCGTTGTGCGTTGGTTGAGCTCATGGATAGTGAGCGCAAAGCTAGTTCTTTGATGGTGCCTTGCTACCTTTGGCCCCATGAAAGCCACGATGAACCGCAATGCACTGCTCGTATTCTTGATTGCAGCGGTGTTTTATGCCATCAATTTTAGTGTGAGTGAAGGATTCAATGGAGGCGCCGACACTATCACGCATTACCAAATGTCGAAGTATTCATGGCAGCATGATTACCTTTTGATGGATCAGTGGGGAAAGCCCGTTTTTACCATCTTGTTTTCGCCCATCGCCCAGCTTGGATTCAAAGCAGTGGTGGTGATGAATATGGTGCTCATTTTTCTGGGGGCTTTCTGGGCCATGGGCATTGCACGAGATCTTGGATTGAAGAGACCTTGGCTGGTGGCCTTGCTCACACTCTGGCTGCCGGTAGTTGTCGGCAACAGTGTATCGTCGCTCACCGAGATGATTTGCGCCTTGTTTCTCATCGGGTACATTCGGTTGGCATTGCAGCAGCGGTTTATTCTTGCAGGGATTGTTGTTGGGTTTATGCCCTTTGCTCGCAGCGAGGGATTCGTAATCGTTGCATTGATTCTTCTCTATTATGCATTCACCGCGCGTTGGAAGTACATGCCTTGGCTGTTGGTAGGCAGTTTGGTGTTTAATACGCTGGGTTATTTCATCACCGGCAAAACGCTCTGGATTTTCCAGTCGAATCCATACGTGAATACCACCTTCGATATGTACGGACATGGCACGTTCTATCACTTCTTCCAGTATGCATTGCCATTATTTGGCTTCACCTATTTGTTGTGGCTGTTGCAAACGGTGCGTGAGGTCCCCAAAGCCCTGCAACTATGGAAGAGTCGCTCTTGGACGCTCAACGAGCAAGTTTGGATTTGGCTCATAGCCGGTTCTGCTTGGGGCTATTTTTTGGCGCACACCGTGCTGTGGTGGCAGGGCATGTGGGCATCGCTCGGATTGGGAAGGGTGATGTTTGTGATTGCCGTTCCTATTGCATTGATGGCTGTTAAAGCAATCGAGTGGTTGCTGGAAAAGGGAAGCGTGATGTACCAGCGAAGTCTATTGGCATTCATTGTTACGATAACACTGGCAGCTCCTTTCATCATTCGCACCTTTTCGTTTCAAGAGATTATGATTTTTCCG
>JBKCGW010000492.1:0-1625 GCA_046303175.1 Flavobacteriales bacterium | reverse complement strand
TCGTACTTTCGCGCTCCTAAAATTTTTAATTAAATAATTCAAAATCAATGAACCGTTACGAAACTGTTTTCATTTTGACTCCCGTGCTGTCTGAAGAGCAGGCAGCGGAAACAGTAGATAAGTTCAAGAAGTTTTTGAAGGGCAAGGGCGCCTCTATCAAGCACGAAGAAAATTGGGGCTTGAGAAAGTTGGCTTACCCTATCCAGAAGAAAACGACTGGCTTCTACTATTTGATGGAGTTCGAAGCACCCGGTGAGGCTATCACCCCATTCGAAACTGAATTCCGCCGCGATGAGCGCGTGTTGCGCTTCCTCACGACTGCTATGGACAAGTTCCACATGCAGTATGCAGAGAGCCGTCGAAACAAGGCTAAGGAAAAGAAAGAAACCAAAGCCGAAGCTTAATCTTCATTAATCCTCAAAAACAGAAAAAAATGAGCGACGAAATTCGTTATCTGAATCCCATCGATATTGAAACCAAGCAGGAGAAATACTGCCGCTTCAAGAAGCACGGTATCAAGTATATCGACTACAAAGACGCAGACTTCTTGTTGAAGCTGTGCAATGAACAAGGTAAGCTTCTGCCACGCCGCCTTACAGGTACTTCTTTGAAGTATCAGCGTAAAGTAGCACAGGCAGTAAAGAAGGCCCGTCACCTGGCCCTTATGCCTTACGTAGCAGACATGTTGAAATAATCACACGGAGGGAACAATCATGGAAGTAATTCTGAAATCAAACATCGAAAAGCTAGGCGCTAAGGACGAAATCGTTGCTGTGAAGCCTGGTTACGCTCGCAATTACCTCATCCCACGTGGATACGCTATTGCAGCAACAGAAAGCGCTAAGAAAATGCTCTCTGAAAACTTGAAGCAACGTGCTCACAAAGAGACCAAGATTTTGGCTGAAGCTCAGGCTACTGCTGATAAGCTCGGTGCACTCGAAGTGAAAATCGGCACCAAGGCATCTGAAACCGGAAAGATTTTCGGTTCAGTAAATACCATTCAGTTGTCTGAAGCATTGGCGAAAGCCGGCTTCAAC
Source organism: Flavobacteriales bacterium (assembly GCA_046303175.1). Classification (GTDB taxonomy): domain Bacteria; phylum Bacteroidota; class Bacteroidia; order Flavobacteriales_D; family Sanyastnellaceae; genus JAIBBG01. Next base: position 588 of record JBKCGW010000492.1, on the reverse strand, counting down.
ATCGACCGCAAGAGCATCAGCTTGTCTGACGACAACATCAAGATGCTCGGCGCTTACGAAGCCAAAGTGAAACTCCACAAAGAAGTTTCAGCTGTGGTGAAGTTTGAAGTGGTTGCTGAGTAATACTACACCAACACGATCTATAAAAAGGCTGTCTCGGAAGGGGCGGCCTTTTTTTTGGGGTAAGGGGTAATCGGAAAAGGGATAAGGGGTGATCAGAAAAAGGATAAGGGGTGATCGGAAAAAGGATAAGGGGTGATCGGAAAAAGGATAAGGGGTGATCGGAAAAAGGGGTAATCACCTTATCCCTTTTCCGATTACCCCTTTTCCGATCACCCCTTACCCCTTACCCAATGGCCTTCAATCCAAAGCACCGCCCCCTCTTTCAAATCCAGCACCCGACATGTTGCGCTGAGTTGCTGCTTCAGCCACTCTCTTCGCTTGCGGGAAAGTCGATTGCCGAGTATAACGGTATGTCCTGCCATTTGTGCAAGCTCCTCCCTTTTCCAGTAATGCGGTTTACCGCGATCGGAAAGGAAAATGGTAGTGGACGAATCGATTGCGGAATGGTTCAACAGCGTGCTATCG
>JBKCGW010000491.1:0-1847 GCA_046303175.1 Flavobacteriales bacterium | reverse complement strand
TCGTCAAGTAATACGAACCATAAAATTGAAAAGGCCTCGCAAGTATGCGGGGCTTTTTTATTGCAATAGGTTGCGGAGCACGTTTGCTTTAATCTCGGTTTCGTGCCACTCGTCATCCGCGATGGAACCTGAAACAATTCCGCCACCAACATGCAGTTGGAAATGGTCGTCAAAAACCTGCATACAGCGCAAATTCACAAAGTGGATTTCATCTCCGTTGTTGTGGCGTAATCCAATTCTACCGGCATATAGTCTGCGTGCAAAAGTGGAGTTATTTTGAATGAAACGCATGGCGTTCTCACGCGGTAAGCCGCACACTGCGGGTGTTGGCTGCAGTTGACGAATGATGTCGTCGGTGGATGCTGCACTTGTGAAATGTATGTCTGTCTTCAGATGAGATAGGGGGCCTGCTTGTGCAGTGAATGGGCCATCAGTGCAGATGTCGGTTGCACCGATATGGGCAATGTTTTGCAGAATAAAATCGGTGACCAGCGATTGCTCGCGCTTCAACTTATCGTTCCAAATCATCTCGCGATTTTCTGCATAAGGTTGTGTACCCGCTAAACTCACGGTGTGAAAGGAATGATCCTTTTTGTGCAGCAGCAACTCAGGAGTAGCTCCCATCCATGTTCCATAATCAGGATGGTTAAGCACATAAACCAAAGCGCCCGTGTAATGTTCCTTCAGTTTATCGAAAATAGCATTGAGCGATTGATGGCTGCGTGGGGCATGTTTGATACAGCTGATAACTACCTTTTCGAGCAATCCGCTATCAATGGCGGCTAAGGCAGTATGGATTGTTTGTGAATGTTCTTCGCGCTTAGTTTCTGCTTGGGGAGTATTGCCGGAATAGGGAGCAAATGGGGCAAGATCTAGCGCAATGCTTTTTGATGCACTCATCATCTCTCCATCCACTAGGTTGAATGAAATGGGGGAGCGATCTGCATCGAATTGAATGGGAAGAACGAGGATTGCGAAATATTCGTTCTTGCTTATGGCTGCATCGATGCTCATGCTTTCTTCTCTTTCACCATCACGGTTAAGCGGCTCGATGCGATGAGTTGTTTTTCCTCATCAACGATATCGATGTTCCAAATATGGATGGTGCGTCCCTGATGAAGAATTTTTGCGATGCCCGTCACCGTTCCGTTGCGCTTGGATTTCACATGGTTGATGTTGAGTTCAACACCTACTGCTATTCCCCCTTTCTCTTGCGCCAAGAGATGTGAACCATAGCTTCCCAGGGTTTCGGCCAATGCCGCGCTCGCACCTCCATGCAGCAGCCCATAGGGTTGTTGTGTGCGATGGTCGACGGGCATGGTAGCCTCGATGTGACCTGCGGCAATATGTGTAAACTCAATGCCCAACGCACCCAGAAGTGTGCTGTCGGAAAGCGCGTTTGCTTCGTGAAGACTCATGCTGCGAAGTTAGGGAGTGCAGGTGGAAAGTTGAAGGATGAAAGTTGAAGGATGAAAGTGGAAGGTTGGGGTCAAAAAAAAAGCCGCTCGTGAGAGCGGCTTTTCAAATTATTTGAAAGATTAGAAGTTCGTTTGATCCTTGTGGTTACGGAATTCCAAATCGTTTTTAGCTTTTTCTCCGAGTGATGCGTCTTTCTGAACAGCATTACGAAGGTTCGTACCCACACCTGCTCCATCGCCACTGCGAGCGCAAATGATAGCACGCAAGTAATCTGCTTTTGCTGAGCTGTCGCCGCTGGCGTCAATATCGCTCTTCGCTGCACCTGTGTCTTTGTTCAGGAGCTTCGCCAACGAAGAGTTGAACGTTTTGTAAGCAGCCATTTTGCTAACGGCACCGCTATAGTTACCATTTTGAATGTCAATGATTCC
>JBKCGW010000490.1:0-3113 GCA_046303175.1 Flavobacteriales bacterium | reverse complement strand
GTTGGCTTCCACCTTTTCGAAGGTGATGGCTTGTGATTCGCCGTCTTTGATACCCATGGTTTGCGAGAAAGCAACATAGACGCCGTTTACTTCCTGGTAGTCGCTGTATTTCGTTTGTGCGATTTTGCCCTTCATTTCACCGTCTGTGATTTCTTCTTCGGTCATGATGATGGCCTTAGAATCTTTGTCAATGAAGTAATACTCCACATTAGGAATTTCCTTTCCTTCCGATAGTTGTGGCTTCTTATCTAGTTTGATTTTATAACAAGCAACACCGTCTACTGTTTGCTCGTCTTCGAGTGAGGCCGTGTAGCCCGATTTTTCAGCGCAGAACAGAGCAGATGGAAAATCCTTGCAGGTACGCTTGGTGTTTTCGGTTGTTTCCGAATCGGCCTTCTCGGCTTTCTGGGTCATGAAGTTGGTGCTCCACACCGATTCACCATCATATACTCCTTGCATGATTTCCATTCCCTGGAAGGTCACCTTGCTGTACATGCGACCATCGCGCAGCTGAACCACTTCGAGTGGGATTTTCATACCCATTTGTTCCAGGTTGGCGTTGTACTTAAGGCCCTGGATGTTGTTCCAGTTCTTGCCGCCCATCGCTTCGTGGCTGGCTTGGATGATTTCAGATGCAGTTTGAGCGTTGAGCAGGCTCACGGAGCATGCAATGAACAGGGAAAGGAGTATTTTTTTCATGGTTTGGATTTATCGGGCGAAGGTCGAAAAGCTCCTCCCTTGGTAATGTTAAATAATGTGCTTTTTTAGAAGGGAAAGTTGATGCCGGCTGACCATGCATACACTTCGGGGGTTGACTTTGCGTCAATTACATTCATTGAAGCGTTTTGCTGGGTGAACTTCATAGTCAAATCGTATTGTGCCCAGATCATAGCATTTCCAATACCCACTTGCGCAATGGCACTAAGGCGGTAAGGCTCAAGCCCATAGTCGTTGCGTAGTCGCTCGCGCTGACGGCGTGCGTCTTCCGACCATTTATATGTCATGTTGGAGCTAATTCGATAGCCGGCTATGACACCCACGGCTACGTGAAATGACTTGTCCAGATTGCGCTTGGTGTTGAATTGCAGAACCACAGGCAGCGTCACGTAGTTGGCGTTGAGTGTGTTTTTGCGGTAATCGCGAATGGTGTCTTCTATGCCTTGAAGGGTGGGCTCGTCGGTGATTCGAACGTTTTTGTCAAAGGCATACGACTCGAACTGGAAGCCAAGACCTGCTGCCAGGCGCAAACGATCTTTGATGATTTCGGCTTCTTTGCCGAATGGCGTGAATCCAAGCATAGAACAACGGGTGGTGTTCAGCGCTAAATCTGGGCGGTCAGCAAATGCACGATTGCCAGATTTGGTGAACAACCCGATGGCACCGATTTGAAAGCCATCGATACCGGACCATTCATAGTCTTCGGCGTGTAATTTTTTGGGCTCTAGTTTTCCGTCTAATTTCAGTGTGTCATCGCTTTCCTCATCGGTGATGATCAGAAAGGTTGTGCTCCCCATTTTGATGTTGACGGTGTCTTTCTTCAGGGTGTCAATAGGTTCTGCGACAATTTTCGCAGTGAGGTCATTAGCGCGAAAAGCGGTTGTGGTGAGCATAACAATGCCGGTGATCCACAGGTTGATTGAGTATTTCATGTTTTTCTTTTTTTAATGAGTGTTGATGGATAGTGATCCCCATTCGAGTGAGAAGGCTTCCTTTTCGCGGCGCACGGTGGGCAGGGTACCGTCTGCTTCGGCGCGTCGGAGAACTTGGTCGGCCTTCTTCTTGAGCCACTGCGTTGGTGTGAGTGGTTCGGAGGATATTTCTTTGGAATTCGGTTTAATGTGTTGTGCCAGGTAAACCGTTTCAAGCGGCATTTCTTGAATCTTGAATGGCAGTTCAAGCGGTGCTTCTATCGAAGTGCTATCGGTTACTTGGGCAATGTTTTCTGTGTTGTTTTGCGTAGGGTCAATTACTTGATTATCCACTGTATTTAGAGGCTCCGGAGGCCCGCTGCAGTTTTCGATGATTTGGTTTTCAGACACGAATGCACGAATTGTTTGTACTGTCGAGGTGGCAGCTCTAAGTTCTACTGAAGGGTTTTGGGTACTTGTGGCTGAGGTAGTATCTATAGCCGGTATGGATGATTCCGTCGAGGGCAGTTGCTTCTGTTGCGCTTGTGTTGCCAGCGCGGGAGTATCTGTCGGTTTGTTGCCCAACCACATCAGCCCGATGACCAACGCCACACTGGCAGCGGCGGCCCAGTATCGCCAGAGTGTTCGCTCTTCGCGGCGATAGAGCGATTGCTTCACATCAGAATCGAGCGCATGGAGATCGCGGTCGCGGCGCAGGGCCTGGCGTATTTCGGTATCGGTTACGACTTCCTTTTTCAATCCCGACCAATCCATGGCGGGCACCTCATCGGGCGACAATCGCGGCAATTCGCGGTCGTCGAAATCCCAGCTCACGCCCCATTCGGGATGGGCCTCCAGCGCTGCCCACACCAACTCGGCTTCGGCAGCAGAGAGCCTTCCTTCGAGGGCGTCGAGGAGCAAGGCTTCGATATTTCCGGGTCCGATGTTCATGAGGGCCAGTGTTGGGTGATGTATGATTTAAGCGTTTGTCGCGCACGGAAGATGTACACACGCACCTGGGTATCGCTTAGTCCTGTGATTTCCGCTATTTGCGTGTAATCATAGTCTTCATAGTCGCGCAAGAGAATCAATTGCTTCTGAACGTCAGGCAACGTATCGACCGCCCGATTGAGCAATACACGCAGCTCGTCGCTGTGGTCTTGCAGTTCAATGCCGCCTTCCACGTGCATCATGGCCTTCTGCTTCGACTTTTGCTTGCGCGACCAGTCTACAATGGCATGGTAGGCTGCAGTAAATAAGTACGACTTCGCTTTAGACGCATCGATGGTATCCACCTTCTCCCACATCTTCGCGAATACCGTTTGCACGATGTCCTGCGCCTGCTCGCGGTCTTTCAATTGCTTGTAAACAAAGGCAAAGACGCGGTTGGCGTATTGGTCGACGGTGGTATTGTATTCCGCTCTTGTCATGCGAGTTGATAGTATGACGAAGGTAGGGGAGGTTTGTTACAGGGGGGGACTGGGG
>JBKCGW010000489.1:0-3498 GCA_046303175.1 Flavobacteriales bacterium | reverse complement strand
CCACCACCCCCCCCCCCCCCCCCAAGCCCCCAGTCCCCAGTACCTAAATAATTCCAACCCCAAACCCCACCGCAAACACCACCAGTGCGATTGCGATGATCTTATTAAGGAGAGGGAGCTCTGTCTTTTTAATCAGCTTGTTGCCTTGCCATGCGCCTACGAATGCGGCGATTGTGGCAATTGTGAGTAAATCCATGCGCAGGCTTGACCAGCCCGCCGCGATAGAGGCTGCATAAACGGAAATACGCGAAACATCCACTAGGCAGGCGCATACTACGCGCGTGCCCATGAAGGCGTCCTTCGATAATCCGGAGCGCATGAGGAACGCACTACGCAATGCTCCCTGATGACCACTCAATCCGCCGAAGAAACCGCTGATGAGTCCGCCGAGCGGAAGCCAGCGACCTGATAATGCGATGTGATCGAGGGCCGGAGATACTTCAAGCAGTGCAAACGAAATGATAATAACGGCAATGACCAATCGAATGGTGTCGGTCTGAAACAGATGCCCCAATAGCTCGAAATCGAAGGACAACCCCATGGAGGCTATCGATTGCAAGCTCCAAGCACCGGCAACCGCTCCCACAACAGAAGCAAGTCCGAAAGACTTAATGGTGGGCCAGTGGGCGTGCTTTCCGACCAGAAACAACTTGAACACATTGTTGGCCATATGTACCACCGCAGTGGCTGCTATGGCTACATGTGCCGGAAAGAATAACATGAAAGCAGGCAACAGTAAAGTGCCTAAACCAAAGCCGCAGAAGAAACTCAGAAATGCACCGGCTAGCGCTGCGGCCACTACTGCAACATAGGATATCATGCTTTGGAGAATTGTGTGGCGGGAATGATCAACGAAAGAGTTCGCAAGAATCCTTCACCGGATAATATTCCGTGTATTTACTCAGCGTACTTACCGCACGCTTCTAAAACGCGCTCACCCATTGTGATCACACAGCTGTGAGTTCCTCCTTCGCAGGTTGCAGGTGCAATCACCAAGCTACCATCATTGCCCTTGAGCTTTACCTCGCCGGTTCCGGCATTTTTCTTACCATCGATTACGAGTGGTTCCTTTTTCATGCTCAATTCGGTGGCAGTGCCATCGACAGTTAGCTTCACGGTATAGGAACCATCCACATTGGAAATAATATCTACCGCCGGATTCGCTGCAGGGTTGGAAGAAGCAAAGAATGGCTGCGGTGAATTATCCACTTGCTCAACCACCTGCACATCGGCTGCTGACGGTTCAACTTTCTTTTCGCTGCTATTGCTATTGCATGCTGCCAATAAAATGGCAAAAGGTAAAATGTACTTTTTCATATAGTTTCTAATTGCACGATTTCAAAATTTCATTGCCGGCGAAAAAAAACACAACGAGCCAAACCAAGCCCTTCAACAAAAAGAAGAAAAAGCCCAACCATCCGAAGCGTTTGATCCACTTCCAACGCGAATTCACTTCGTTGTTTTCTCGCATCATAACCACCTGCAAATTACGCTAAACCATCAGTTGTTCAGAAGCGTTTTTCCAAACTATAAACAACAGTCTATTCATGAAAAAAGCCGCATATGCGGCTTTGTATTTTTCACGGATTGAATCCTATGCCATAGATGCATTGACCACCTTGTATTTCTCGTTGAACACTTCCCAGTTCCATAAGAAGTTCTTCATCAAATCGTCGAGGTTCTTCAGGAAAATTGGATTCGGAGTTTTCATCTGACGGAAATACTCTTCCTGGAATTCCACCAGGTTGTATTTCAAGAATACTCCCTTCGACATTGCATACACAATGTTTTTAGAAGGATGATTGGCGCGCGCCATGCATTCTTTATATTCCTTCACCTTCATGGAAAACTCCGTCGGGGTCATATCGAATGCAGGAGCCAAACGTTGCGTAATTCCCTCGATGATGGCTTTGTCCATACCGTTATTGAAGTACTGACTGATGTATGAGAAATTTCCTGCCAACACAATCATCAGAAATTTTCCGTAGTCATTTTCACCGATAGAAGGTGACTGAACAAACTCAGGAGATTCGTTTATGAATCCCGCTACATCAGCAAAATTGTCCTCAACTGTCTCTACTATATTGTGAGCAAAGATGTGCGCGACACGCTCTGCAGTAACTTTCTTTCTTCCAAAAATCGTCAACATACCAAATTCACTTTTAGGTTAAAGTTCACAATCTCCAAAGCTATTTTAAGGTTGTTGAATTACGCAACAGACAAACCCGCATATATGAACAGAGTTATTAACGCGAACTCAACAGAATCAGCTAATTTCGCGCTCCATGTATCGCCAAATCATCAAGCCTATTTTCTTCCTTTTGCCTGCGGAGCGCGCACATTATACCGCAATGAATCTGTTGCGTTTTGTGCATGGCATACCGGGAATGCCGTCGATTTTTCGTAGCCTATACAAAACGAATAACGTGTCGTTGCAACGCAACTTGTTTGGGCTAACGTTCGACAACCCGGTAGGACTTGCTGCGGGCTTCGACAAGGATGCGCGTTGGGTGGATGAGTTGAGTTCGCTGGGTTTCGGCTTCATTGAAATCGGCACACTCACACCTAAGGCACAACCCGGCAACGACAAGCCGCGCCTGTTCCGCTTACCGAAAGATGAAGCACTCATCAATCGCATGGGATTCAACAACGGAGGCGCGGCCGCTGCTGCGGAACGCTTGCGCAAACGTTCGTCAAGCATCATCATTGGCGGTAACATTGGCAAGAATAAAATCACACCCAACGAAGAAGCGGTGCATGATTATCTGTCGTGTTTCGAAACACTCTTTGATCACGTCGATTATTTCGCTGTCAATGTGAGCTCACCGAATACTCCCGGTTTGCGAGCGCTGCAAGAGAAAGAACCGTTGCTTCAACTGCTCAATGCATTGCAAGCTGCCAACAACACGAAGAGTAAGCGCAAACCCATCTTGCTGAAAATTGCACCCGATCTAACTGATGAACAACTCAACGACATCATCGACATCGTGCGCGAAAGCAAGATTGATGGTGTGATTGCCACCAACACAACTATTGCGCGCGCACCACTCACTACTGCTTCTCAAGAAGTAGAGTCCATCGGTGCAGGAGGCCTCAGCGGTAAGCCACTCGCAAAGCGCAGCACCGAAGTGATTCGATACCTGAAGGAAAAATCACACAACGCATTTCCAATCATCGGCGTTGGCGGCATTCACACCGCTGAAGATGCCATCGAAAAGCTACAAGCCGGCGCCGACTTGGTGCAGGTGTATACGGGATTCATTTATGAAGGCCCGGGGATTGCTAGGAAGATTTGTGAGGGGATTAAGTGACGAGGGGCGAATGGCGAGGGGCGAGGGACTATACTTTCTCATTCTGTTTCTGTTTCTGTTTCTCATTCTAAGTCAATAAAAGAAGAATGGAGAATGGAGAATAAAAAGGCGCCCCTCCATTCTCCATTCTCCTATTTCCGTTCGACACAAAACAGGCGAATTCTTTACTCGCCCCTCGCCCTTATCC
>JBKCGW010000488.1:0-3409 GCA_046303175.1 Flavobacteriales bacterium | reverse complement strand
ATGATATAGTCATAGAAGTTATCTACTACCTCTCGGGTAACAATCACATTTCCTTGGGCATCGGAAATGGTCCAAGTGAAATCATCGATACCATACTGCGAATGCACGTTCACTGAAGTGCACACATCCGGAATGCAAACGCCTGTTTGCTCAGGAAAGTCGGCTGCCCCGAGGTAACCCAATTGGTCGTTGTAAAAAGAAAAGTAGATGGGTGTGCTGGCGCTAACCTGGTACCAAACTCCTTCATAACAGCAAGTGCCATTATCACCGGTCGCATTCGGGTCGTAATTGTTTGCTGTAGGATCGGTACATCCCCATTCGGTTTGAGCGAATGTCGTCGAGCTGATTACTAGAGCGATTAACAACGAGAGAAGTCTCATAATTTTTGGTTTTTTCCTATACTGATTAACGAAATAACACCCTACCTACCCTAACAGTTGCGCCGATAGAAAAATAAAATGGAGTGGGGTTGAATTGCTAACGGGTCGATGTGTGCAACAAGCGAGGGTTATTGCAGTTCATATAGGCTACAAGCCTAGTTTTGTTAGTTAGAAGAATCATGGCAAAAAAGACATCCAATAATTTTTTGGGCAGAGCGCGATTGCTTTGGATACTAGCGTTGACGCCGATTATTCTGATACTCGGGGTGCTTTCAGCAGCTATGTTGAGTGGATTGCCGGAGGTGGAATTGTTGGCCAACCCAAAGGTGAGCCTGGCTTCACAAGTGGTGTCGGCCGACGGCAGAACCTTGGGAGCCTATTACAAAGAAAATCGAAGCGATGCCAAGTTTAGCGAGTTGCCGCCCCATCTGGTAAACGCTCTTTTGGCTACCGAAGACGTTCGTTTCAGAGAGCACAGCGGCGTCGATTATTGGGGGCTATTCCGCGCTGTTTTCACGGCGGGGCAGGGGGGAGGTGGTTCCACCATTACCCAACAGTTGGCTAAAATGCAGTTCACCAAGGAATATCAGAATGTTTCCGTTGTGAAACGCGGGTTCCAGAAGATCAGGGAATGGATTATCGCATGCCAAATTGAGCGTCTATACACCAAAGACGAAATCATCTCTCTTTACCTCAACCAATACGACTTTTTGAATCAAGCTGTCGGCATCAAGTCGGCCGCGCACATCTACTTCAACACCACTCCCGACTCGCTCAATGTGCAGCAATCGGCCATGTTGGTAGGGATGCTCAAGAACTCGTCGTTGTTCAATCCCATCAAGCGCGACTCGCTGGTGTTGAAGCGTCGTGAGGTGGTGTTGGATCAAATGGTGAAGTACGATTTTCTGACAGAGGCACAATACGATTCGCTGCGTACATTGCCATTGGGCATCGATTTTCAGCGCATGAGTCATGATGAAGGATTGGCGCCGTATTTCCGCGAGGTCTTACGTGCCGAGCTCGAGGACTTGCTTCAGCAAAAGGACGACAAAGGCAATTTGAAATACGCCAAGGCCGATGGGCAGCCGTATGATATTTACCGCGATGGACTGAAGATTTTCACGACCCTCGATTCGCGCATGCAGGAATATGCCGAATGGGCGGTGCACGAGCATTTAAGGAAGGAACTGCAGCCGGCTTTCACCAAGGATGTTGGGCGGAGAAAAGCAGAGAATTATCCGTTCTACAACGGAATCAGCAAAAGCAATAGAGAGGCCATCATGAAGCGTGCACTCGAATCGAGCGAGCGCTATATGATGCTCACCGGTAAGTTGTGTCCCGATTGCAATCGTCCGGGCTTCTACATTCGGAAGGAGAGGGGAGATTCGGGAGAGATTTACCATTGCCAGGAATCGAAGGAGGGCTGCGGGCATCAATGGCCGGTAATTTCGGATGCAGAGGTGGATGCTATCATGAAGAAGCCTGTGCGCATGAAGGTGTACCATCACCTCGGCGATATGGACACCTTGCTTTCACCGCTCGATAGTATCAAATACACCAAGAGCATTTTGCACGCCAGCATGATGTCGGTCGACCCGCATACGGGCCAGGTGAAGTGCTGGGTGGGCGGTATCGACTTCAAACATTTTAAGTTCGATAACGTGTATCAATCGGCTCGTCAGGTGGGCTCTACTTTCAAGCCGTTGGTTTATGCAACCGCATTGCGCATGGGGAAATCACCGAAAGATCCGGTGGATGGTTCGCAGTTTTGCTGGGGCAGCTGGTGTCCGCAAAACAGCGGTGGCGGTTACGGCACCTACACGATGCGTTGCGCACTTGCGAATTCGGTCAACACGGTGGCGGCGCGCATGGCGCAACAATACGGTATCGATAACATCATCAATTTGGCGCGTCGACTGGGAATTAGCGCACACCTTGATCCGGTAGGACCGCTTTCATTGGGTGCTGCCAACATCCCACTCTACCAGATGGTGGGTGCTTTGAGTTCGTTTGCCAACCAAGGAGTGTATATCAAACCAACGTTTTTACTGCGTATAGAAGACAAGAACGGTACGCCCATTTTTGAAGCAGAGCCAACGGTAGAGCAAGCACTCGATCCATGTGCTGCCTACGAAATGCTCACCATGATGAAGGCCGTCGTGGATGGAAGCTGCGGAAGCGGAACGGGTGTGCGTTTGCGCAATGCAGGCAAGGCATACGGTGGTATTACCTATCCGACCGCCGGTAAAACGGGCACCACGCAAAACAACACCGATGGATGGTTCATTGGCCTCACGCCTGATCTCGTAACAGGTGTTTGGGTTGGAGCGCAAGACCCAACTGTGCGCTTCAGCAGTACGGCCATTGGCCAGGGAGCAAATACCGGTCTCCCCATTTATGGTTATTTCATGAAGAAGGTGTATGCCGATTCCAAGCTGGATGTTTCTAAGGGCGATTTCGAAGTGCCCATGGGTTGTGAGGCGCGCGTCACACCGACGGTTGGAGGTCCGGTTGGACTGGATGACTACGATGAGTTATTTGGCGAAGGCGAGCGCGAGACTGATGAAAATCAAGACCAGCCGGTAGGAATTCCGCGCGAAACGGAAGAGTACATTCCTTCCGATTCTACTAACTTTGACCCGTATTAAAGGTCAACGTACTATGCCCATCAATAAAGTAGTAAAGAACGCTGAAGAAGCGTGTAATGGCATTTCCGACGGCATGACGCTCATGGTGGGCGGCTTTGGTTTGTGCGGAATTCCAGAAAACTGTATCACCGAACTTGTTCGCAAGGGCGTGAAAAATCTTACCTGTATTTCCAACAATGCCGGCGTCGATGATTTCGGATTGGGCTTGTTGCTTCAAACGAAGCAGGTGAAGAAAATGATTTCTTCCTACGTTGGCGAAAACGATGAATTCGAACGCCAGATGTTGAGCGGCGAGTTGGAAGTAGAGTTGATACCGCAAGGCACACTCGCCACGCGTTGCATGGCCGCAGGTTATGGAATGCCTGCCATCTACACACCCGC
>JBKCGW010000487.1:0-1694 GCA_046303175.1 Flavobacteriales bacterium | reverse complement strand
CTTCAAAAAAGTGTATTCCTCTAAAATGTATTTACGGTAATCTTTCTCCGTTAGCTTCATCTCATTCAATCCCATTGAACGATACTTCATCGCTACACGGCTAAACAAAGCTTCATACGAGCCGGCCAACTTTTTCATTTCATCAATTTGTGCCGGAGTGATAGGCTCCAACTTGATGTCTTGCATCTCAAAACCCTTCAACTTACCGCCCCATTCTTTGATGATGCGCTGATTGGTTCCGCAGTTTCCTAAGTGATAGACTTTCTTCATGGTTCATTATTTCACCGAAAAACCACGAATGACCTCTACTAGTTCATGGAGCCCCGGACCAAAATGCTCGTTGTTGTCAACCACCAAATTGCATTCACCGGTAAAAGGCTCCAGGTATTTCTCTTCCGCCGGACGCACGTGGTTGAACCATTGATAACGCACTTGATCTTCGCCAAAGCCTCTTTCCTTGCCATCCCTATCAATGCGTCGACGCAAACGTTCTTCGTGATGCACGTCTATATAGACCTTGTAATCGAGCTGATTCCAAATTTCTTCGTAGTGGAAAACGAACAAGCCTTCCATGATGACCACAGGCGCCGGATGCACAATAACCTTCTGCGGCTCCCAAGCAGGATTGTTGAAGTTGTACTCCAACTTTTCAATGGACTCACCACTCACCAGCTTCATCATGTCGTTGTGAAAATGAACACGGTTGATGGAGGTAGGCATATCAAAATTGTGCTGCCCATTCTCATCCACATGCTGCTTCTCCTTGGGTTCGTAGTAATTGTCTTGCGACACAAGTGCTACTTGCTCGGTGGTGAAATGACTCATAAGCTCGCGCAAAAAACTCGTCTTGCCCGAGCCGCTTCCGCCCGCGATACCAATTAAAAATGTTTGTTTGTGCTTCACGGGGTAAAAGTAAGCAAGGAGAACATGCTGCGCCACGGCCACATTGCCCCCAGGCGCAATTCGCACCCATTATCCATCAACATAAAGTATCTTTGCCCGGCCTTTCCAAAACACAAAACCCATCGTATGAAATCGATCCTGACTTCCCTCTTCAGCCTGGTGCTGTGCGCTACCCTTCATGCTCAAATCCCCTCCTACGTTCCCGCCGACGGCCTCGTGGGCTGGTGGCCGTTCAATGGCAATGCGAATGATGAGAGTGGGAATGGGAATCATGGCGTGGTGAATGGTGCGACGCTGGCGGAGGATAGGTTTGGGAATGCGGAGGCGGCGTATGAGTTCAATGGTAGTGAACTAATATCAGCACCAAATCAGGGGACTGATTTAAACACCATTACATTGAATTGTTGGATTAAACTGTACGATTATGTTGGCAGGCAGTCGCTAGTGGGATGTTGGAATGGCGACCCCAATAATTCGATTAGACAATACACCTTGTTTACCGATAATCAATTGGGATTTGCTTCTCAATGCACTCAGGAAATTAATTCATCAGGAATAATTCCATTAAACTCATGGCAAATGGCCACATTGACTTATAATGCATCAGAGTTTTCACTTTACATTGACGGTCAAGTCACGCTATCATTGAATTATTCTTGTTCTGTAGACACAGTTGATGACTTTTGGATTTTCGGAGCGGAGCAGATTGAGGGGAGCAACTTTACTCAATATATTCACGGTCTTCTCGACGACATCGCCATCTACAACCGCGCACTCACCCCCGAAGAAAT
>JBKCGW010000486.1:0-10761 GCA_046303175.1 Flavobacteriales bacterium | reverse complement strand
CAACCGACTCATCGATCGAATGATGAACTACCAGGCACCGGATATTTACAAATGGATTTCTGAAGACGAGGTATAAACCATGAGCACATTCGAAGATCTCAAAATAACCCGTCAGTTTCTCACTGCCATTGAAGAGGCCGGTTATACTACACCGACCGAAATTCAAATCAAGGCTATTCCGCGCATCATGGCGGGACAGGATGTGATCGGCATTGCCCAGACCGGAACCGGTAAAACTGCTGCGTATTTGCTTCCGTTGATGCAAACGCTCAAGTATGCGCAAGGAAGCGAAGCACGCTGCTTGATTTTGGTTCCCACAAAAGAACTTGTTGTGCAGGTTGAACGTTCGCTTGCGGCGCTGGCTTCACACACCGACTTGCGGTGGGTTGCACTCTTTGGCGGCATCGGACCAAAAGCACAAATCGAAAAGCTACAATCGGGTGTTGATCTTATTGTGGCCACACCCGGGCGCTTTTTAGAACTCTACGGAAAGGGTGAGATTGTTGTCAAAAAAATAAAACACATCGTTCTGGACGAATGCGACAGAATGATGGACATGGGCTTCTGGCCGCAGTTGCGCGAGGTTCAGGAAAAAATGCCTCAGAAAAAACAACAGCTTCTCTTTTCGGCTACGTTTCCGGAAAAAGTTGAACGATTGGCCGACAACTTTTTGCTTTTTCCAACGCGCATCGAAGTGACACCACAAGCAACGCCGGCTTCTACGGTTGAGCAATTGCTTTACGAGGCCGGAAACTTTCGCACAAAACTTTCGCTGCTCGAACATCTGCTTCGCGATGAAAATTTCCGTCGCGTAATGGTATTCGTTAGCACCAAAGAAGTCGCATCGAACATCTTCAAATACTTCGAGCGAAAACCAATAGGTGAAATGCGTTTGTTGCACTCTAACAAAGCGCAAAATGCCCGCATGAATGCCATCGACGATTTCAAAAGCGGTGAAGTGCGTTTGCTCATCAGCACCGATGTGAGCGCTCGCGGCATCGATGTGTTTGAAGTATCTCACGTAATCAACTTCAACATACCTACTCACTACGAAGACTACGTGCATCGTATCGGGCGCACAGGCAGGGCGTTCAAAACAGGTGTAGCCATCAGCTTCATGGATCAATCCGAAGCATACCATATCAAAAAGATTCAAAAGCTCATCAAGCAAACCATCGCCCGCATTCCATTGCCAGCCTCGGTGGAAGAATTCGAGACACCCAAGCCCGAGTTCCAGTTGCAGATGCGTGAAATCGACCGCCAAAAGCGATTGGAAAACCCGGAATTCCAAGGTGCTTTTCACGAGAAAAAATTCAAACCATCGGAAAACACGAAGGCCAAAAAATCACCAGCCAAGAAAACAGCTATTCCCGGAAAACCCCCACGCAAAGGCAAAACATTCAAAAAAACGTACAATAAAAAGTAATGAGCAACCGAACTCCAGCGACACTCAAACTACTTACGTGGACACACCGAATAGGAATTTGGGAAGGAATCTCCTATCTGCTTTTGCTATTCGTTGCCATGCCGCTTAAGTATGGAATGGGGTATTCACAAGCCGTTCGCTTGACGGGCTCATTGCATGGCTTTTTGTTTGTCGGTTTCATAGCAGTGCTCTACTACGCCCTTCTTACCGAAGCGATTTCGCGTAAAACTTTTATACGTGCCATTTTACTTTCATTTATCCCCTTTGGCACGTTCTATTTATCGTTTGATAAATCTGTTAATTGAACGCGCCTTTCAGACGCCATCCTCCACAACAATGTAGTACTTTGCACGTTGGCGGTAAGCTCACGTTACCCGTGACTTCGTCCTAATAACTACATTATGCAAAAAGACAGCAGAATAGCCAGTAAATTCAAACAACGCAACTGGAACGAAATACGATCAAACGACTCTTGGTCCATTTTTAAAATCATGGGAGAATTCGTTGAAGGATACGAACGCATGGGACAAATTGGTCCGTGTGTATCCATCTTCGGATCAGCACGCACCAAACCCGATAATCCGCATTATCAAACCGCTCGCGACATAGCATTCAAGCTCACGCAAAAAGGATATGGCGTCATTACCGGTGGCGGTCCGGGTATCATGGAAGCGGCCAACAAAGGAGCCAAAGAAGGCGAAGGAACTTCTGTTGGACTGAACATTGTGCTTCCCTTCGAACAGCACGGCAATGAGTTCGTCGATCATGACAAAAGCATCAACTTCGACTACTTTTTTGTTCGCAAAGTAATGTTCGTTAAGTACAGCCAAGGCTTCATCGTGATGCCGGGCGGATTCGGAACACTCGATGAGTTCTTTGAGGCGATTACTCTGATTCAAACCGATAAGATTGGTCGTTTCCCGATTATTCTGGTGGGTAAAGAATTTTGGGGTGGATTAGTGGAATGGATTCAAAAAACGCTGTTGGAAAGCGCCAAGAATATTTCGCCCAACGATATGTTCTTGTTTAGCGTGGTAGATACCGCGCAAGAAGCAGTGAATGAGATTGACAAGTTCTACTCAGAATATCTGCTGAAGCCGAATTTCTAGAAAACAAAACCTTTCTTACCGTTTCCGCGTACACGCGCGAATGGAAAACATGATTAAACCCCTTCGCTATATCGCGTTTGTTTGTGCTATCGTTGCCGTATGCACCGGATGGATGACCTACACTTCAGCTGTGGCGCCCTCCTCCAAACTCAATGCAATCGGCATGGAGAGTTCCTATGGATTTATTCAATACGACAAGAACATTTTGCACATTGAAAATCCTGAGCAACGCTGGAATGCCCTCTTCGATCGTTTCGAAAAACTAGCATTTGAAGGAGAGGGTAAAATATCGATTGTTCACATCGGTGGCTCGCATGTTCAGGGAGGATTCCTTACCGATCGTCTAAGAAGTAATTTCTCCGCGATGGTATCCAATTCATCCGGAGAACGAGGATTCGTATTTCCGTATGAAATGGCCAAAACGAATAGCCCGAAAACGATACGCTGCAAATGGTCGGGCTCTTGGACGGGTTGTCGCAACAGCGTAAGCGGATCGGATTGTCTTTGGGGGTTATCAGGCATTAATGCTACCTGCAACGACATGGCAGCGAATGTGAGTATATCATCTGTCAAGGCTGATAGTTCACTGTACAAGTTCAACAAAGTAAAGATTTACTACCACGCAAGTCAAAACGTCGAAATCAACCTCGACAGCAACTTGCATATTCTTACGAGCTTCATTGACACCTTAAATGGTTATGCTGAATACTCCTTTACACCCGAAGTGGACGTGTTGAACTTCGGATATCACACGACCGATTCGTTAGCTGGTACATTTACGCTGCAAGGTGTTTACTTGGGTGAGTCAGCCAATGGTATTACCTACAATGCAATTGGCGTGAATGGAGCAAGCACGAGGAGTTATCTCAAATGCGAGCGATTCGACGAACATCTGCAAACACTGCATCCGGATCTCGCCATTTTCGGTATCGGCATCAACGATGCAAACGTTCCTGCCGGAGAATTTGATGCAGCTTTGTATGAAACTCGCTACGATTCACTCATACGTCAGTTCAGATTTGCAAACCCAAATACCTGCATCTTGTTCGTCACCAACAACGACACCTACTACCAAAAGCGCTATCCCAATAAAAACGCGCTGGTTGTGCAAGAGGTCATGTATCGCCTTGCCAAAAAGCATGATGGCGCAGTATTCGATTTATTCACCGTGATGGGAGGCCTTGGCTCCATCAAGCAATGGCAGCAAGCCAATCTTGCTGCAACCGATAAGATTCACCTAAGCAAAAAAGGATATGAACTGCAAGCCGATTTGATGGCGTTTGCCTTCCAAAAAGCCTTAGGCGATTATCTCGATAAAAAATACAACTGATTCAATCATGAGTTCCTTCATCACCCTATTGTCTCCTGCAAAACTCATAGACGATCAAACACACTATCCCAATATCGAATGCAGCACGCCGGAATTCACGGATGAAGCACAACAGCTCATTAGCAAGCTCAAAAAACTCAAGCCTGCAGAACTTGCCGAATTGATGGACATGAGCGATTCACTTGCTCAAGAAACCCATCGTCGATTCAACGAATGGCATTTGCCTTTTTCACATGCCAATGCGCATCCGGCAATTCTCATGTTCAAAGGCGAGGTATACCGAGGACTTGAAGCACAAGAACTGAATCCTAAGCAACTTGCCTTTGCTCAAAAGCATATTCGTATTTTAAGCGGACTGTATGGTATTCTGCGTCCACTCGATTGGGCCATGCCCTACCGACTCATGATGGGAACTCCATTCGCCGCCGATAAAAAAACGCCGAATCTGTATGCCTTCTGGCAAGAAAAAATCACCGCTTCGATTGATGCCGAATTGAACAAAAACGGTACGCTTATAAACCTTGCATCGCATGAGTACTTCAAATGCATTGACATTAAAAAACTGAATAGGCGTGTAATTCAGTGCGAGTTCAAGGAAAACAAAGGCGGCAAATTCGTAACCGTCAACACCTATGCAAAACACGCCCGCGGAAGTATGGCTCGTTTCATCATCGACCACTCCATAAAAAAACCTGACGATATCCGTGCATTCGATACCGATGGTTATTCGTTTAATTCTTCTCTTTCAACCGAAGACCAATTCGTTTTCTGTCGATAAGAATTTTTAACCGAATTTTTGCCATCCATTTCGTTTCTTTACGCTTCCAAATTCTAAGACCAACTATGAAAAAAATCATTATCGCCGGCTTGGTAATTGCCGCATCTACGCAAGCTAAGGCTCAAGCCTTCAAAACCCGAAAAGACAGTGTTTCTTATGCCTTGGGAATAACCATGGCAGAAACTCTCAAGAAAAGCGGAATCAGCGAATACAACGAAGACCTGGTAAAGAAAGCCATCTCTGAACACCTTGCCGGTAAGGGAACTTTCGACGCAGCTACTGCCGATAAAATTTACAAGGAAGAAGCCAAGAAAATTGCCGACAAAAAACTTATTGAGACCAAAAAAGCAGGTGAAGAATTTTTGGCGAATAATAAGAAGAGCAAACTCGTTCAATCTACACCCTCCGGCCTTCAATACAAGCACACTCAAGAGGGTACCGGTGCAATGCCCGACGGCAACGACAAGGTGACTGTTCACTATCATGGAACCCTCATCGATGGTACCGTGTTTGATAGCTCGGTTCAGCGCGGAACCCCTGCAACATTTGGTCTGAACCAGGTTATTCCCGGTTGGACAGAAGGTTTGCAATACATGAAAGAAGGTGGGAAGACTACGTTCTATATCCCTTCTGAATTGGCCTACGGATCGCGCACTCAAAACAAGATCCCGGGTAACTCTACACTCATTTTCGAAGTCGAACTCATCAAAGTTGAGCCCGTTGAAGGAACCGGCACACCCAAGCCTGGTGCACCTGCCCCAGCAGCTCCGACCAAGAAATAATTTAGGATTAAAAGATACCAAAAGGGCCGCAATGCGGCCCTTTTTCATTGTGTAACAACCATTACCGTAGGAGACTAATAATTCTACTTTCTTTGCTTCGCTATCTGAGAATTATCAATCACTTTTTACCTCAGCAAGCCTTTACTTTTGCAACTCATTCACAGCTATGAAAATTGAACAGATTTACACAGGATGTTTAGCTCAGGGAGCCTATTACATCACTAGCAACGGCGAAGCAGCTATTATCGATCCACTGCGCGAGATTCAACCCTATCTCGACCGTGCTGAAAAAGACGGAGTGAAGGTTAAGTACATTTTCGAAACACACTTTCATGCCGACTTTGTTTCAGGACACATTGACCTGAGTAAAGCAACAGGCGCTCCCATTGTTTACGGACCCTCTGCACAGCCTGAGTTTGACGCAGTAATAGCGACCGACAATCAAGAATTCAAGGTGGGCAACCTCACGATAAAAGCACTTCACACACCGGGACATACACTCGAAAGTACCACCTACCTCTTAATCGATGAGACTGGCAAGGACCATTGTATTTTCTCGGGCGATACGCTTTTCTTGGGCGATGTAGGACGTCCCGACTTGGCGCAGAAAGCAGCTCATCTAACGCAAGACGAACTTGCAGGAATGCTTTACGATAGCTTGATGAGTAAAATAATGCCCCTGGCCAACGATGTGATTGTATACCCCGCACACGGTGCCGGCAGTGCTTGCGGTAAAAACATGATGAAAGAAACGGTGGACGATTTGGGTAATCAGAAAAAAATCAACTACGCCCTTAATCAACCTAGCAGAGAGAGCTTCATTCAAGCAGTAACCGACGGGCTGAGCGCACCACCTGCCTACTTCCCCATGAACGTAGCCATGAACAAAAAAGGCTACACCAGCTACAACGAAGTACTGAGCAATGGTATGAAAGCTCTAACAGCCGACGAGTTTGAAACTGTTGCTGAAGTGGCCGACGCACTCATACTTGACACGCGCAGCGCAGCCGAATTCCACAACGGATTTATACCCAACTCAATCAATATCGGTCTCAATGGAGACTTTGCTCCATGGGTGGGTGGATTGATTGCTGATGTGAATCAAAAGCTCATTTTAGTTACAGAACCGGGCAAAGAACAGGAAGCTGTTACACGTCTTAGCCGCGTTGGATTCGATCAAATACTCGGACATCTCGCCGGCGGTTTTGACACTTGGAAAAAATCAGGAAAAACAATCGACACGATTGTGCGCATCAACGCTGCCCAATTCGAAGGTGAATACGTGCATGGAAAATCCAAAGTGATTGATGTACGCAAATGCAGCGAGTTTGGCAATGGTCACGTGCCTGATGCTGAAAATTTGACCCTCGCCGAAATCAACAATTGGATGTCATCCATCAATCCAAAAGAGCATTTCTACTTGCATTGCCAGGGAGGTTATAGAAGCATGATTGCTGCATCCATTCTGCAAGCCCGCGGATACCGCAACTTCTCGGAAATCGAAGGCGGATATGGGGCAATCAGTAAGACGGGAATTCCGTCAATGAAATCGTCCGTGACATCGTAGTGAAAGGGATAATGGGTAAGGAGTAAGGGGTAAGGGGTATAGTAATCATACTTTATCCCTTACCCCTTGCACTTTATCCCTTTTAACGCTTAATATCTCTTCTTGCCCTTCTTCCCGCCGCCATCGCGATCTCCAAAGGACTTCTTGCGATCGAATCCACCATCACGGCCTTTGCCTTTGTGGAATCCGCCGCCACCGCCACCTTTGCGGCCTTCACCGCGGAAGCGAGTGCGTGGGATACCTGCATCGCGGTTACCGCGCGATTCAACGCGAACGGTTCTTCCACGATACTGAGCACCGTGAATAGTCTCCATGATCTTATCTACCACTTCGTTCTTCACCTCAATCAATGAGAAGGTATTCTTTAGATCGGTCCAGGTAATGTCAGCAGTATTGATCTCTGCATTCTCTGCAATAAACTCTTTGATGGTATTGAAATCGAAACCATCAATTCCGCCGATGTTCATATAGAGCTTCACCACACCAGGGGCTAAGGCTCTGCGATCATCACGCTGTGCATTGTGATTCAAATCGGGTGCATTGCGATAGTATTCTGCAAAACGATTAAACTCAATCGAAACAAATCGCTTGATGATATCCTCGCGGGATAATTCCTGCAACTCTTCAAAAACTTGAGGCAGGTAACGCTCCACTGTTTTCTCGTCCACTTCTACGTTGTGAATTCGCTTCACCAACGCCATCAATTGTTGTTCGCATACATCAAATCCTGTAGGTATCTGAGCTTGTGCGAACTTGCGCTTGATGATCTTTTCAATCTCACGAATCTTGTGCAACTCCTTGCTGTGAATAATGGCGATACTCACACCTGTCTTTCCTGCGCGAGCCGTACGACCGCTTCGGTGCGTGTAGCTTTCAATCTCGTCCGGTAAGTTGTAATTGATTACGTGTGTTACATCGTTCACATCGATTCCGCGTGCAGCTACGTCGGTAGCTACCAGCATCTGCAAGGAGCGACTGCGATAACGTTTCATCACAAAGTCACGTTGCGCTTGCGAAAGGTCACCGTGCAATGCATCGGCATTGTAGCCATCCTTAATCAAGGCATCTGCTACCTGCTGTGTTTCTGCTTTGGTTCTGCAAAAGACGATTGCGAAAATATCAGGGTTGTAATCGGCAATACGCTTCAGCGCCAAGTAACGATCCTTGGCATGAACTACATAGTACAAGTGTTCAATGTTTTCATTGCCGGAGTTGCGCTGACCAACGGTTACTTCGAACGGTTCGTTCATGTAATTCTTGGCAATGCGTTGTACTTCCTGAGGCATTGTTGCTGAGAACAACCACGTATTCTTCTCATCAGGAGTTTGTGAGAGAATCAAATCCAAATCGTCTTTGAAACCCATCGTGAGCATCTCATCGGCTTCGTCGAGTACTACGAATTCGATGCGTGTTAGATCAACAACACCGCGCTCAATCATATCTACCAAGCGGCCCGGAGTTGCAGCAACAATTTGCGGTCCCTTGCGCATTTCACGAATCTGACCTTCGATGCTCGCACCGCCATAGATGGCTACCACATGAGCACCGCCCATGTGCTTCGAAAAGTTTTGTAAGTCGCGGGTTATCTGCATGCACAATTCACGCGTAGGCGCCAGAATAAGTGCCTGTGTATGGCGTTGGTTAAAATCCAGTAAGTCGATAAGCGGCAAACCAAATGCAGCCGTTTTACCGGTGCCTGTTTGTGCCAATGCCACCACATCTTGATTACCACCCAGCATTACCGGAATGGCTTGCTCCTGAATAGGAGTTGGCGATTCAAAGCCGAGTTCGGCAATGGCGCGCAATACGGGCTTACTCAGCCCGAGTAGTTCGAAATTCATCATAAAAATTAATATTGGTTGTTACTGCCGATTCCAATTGAATTGAACAACCATTTTCAGATAAAAAGCGCTACCGCCGCGCAACGTTGAAGATGTGAAGTAAAACCCGCCTGAGAAAAGGCGCGCAAATATACGATGGTTAATTGCATTTTCGAAAATAGAATTGAGAAAGAAGAATGGAGAACACTACTCAAAGAGGTCTTCATTCTTCATTCTCCTTTCTCCATTCTTCCCTCAACAATAGCAGTCAAGCGATTTTAGAGATTCTCAATGAGCTCCTTATAAAGCACATTCAACTTCGACTCTGCCTGTCGTGCAATTGCAATAATCTCATCGATACTGAGCTTGCTTAGATTTTCGGGATCGCAGGTATCGGTAATTACCGAAACACAACAACAAGGCAGCGACATATGATTGCAGGCAATCACTTCGGGCACTGTGCTCATGCCTACTGCATCTGCGCCCAGCATCTTGAGCATGCGATATTCTGCACGTGTTTCCAAATTAGGTCCGGGAACAGAAACGTAAACACCTTCTCGCAAGGAAATACCTCGCGATTGTGCAATCGATTTTAATTTTTCATTCAACGACTTCGAATAAGGCTCCGACATATCAGGGAATCGAGGGCCTAACTCATCGATGTTTTGACCACGCAATGGATTATCCGGTTGCAGATTAATATGATCCTCCAGCAACATCAAATCACCCTTCTGAAAAGACAAGTTGATTGCTCCGGCGGCGTTGGATAGTAAGACATATTTCACTCCCAACATCTTCATAACGCGCACAGGCATCACAACATCATCCATGCTGTGTCCTTCGTAATAGTGGAAGCGGCCTTGAAATGCCATCACCTTCTTTCCACCTAGATTTCCGTATATCAGTTTACCGAAATGAAACTCTACAGTTGCTATCGGAAAATTGGGAATCACGTTGTAGCTGAATTGCTTTTCACACTCAATCGCGTTGGCCAATTCACCTAAGCCGGTTCCAAGAATTATTCCTACTTCAGGGGCGTTCATGCCCTTTGAGCGCAACCATTCTACGGTTTGCTCCAATTGTTCTAATGCTGTCATCGTGTTGTAAAAAAGGACCGCTAATGTAGTGCTTGCTATACGATTCGTTTGATAATTCGAAGCTTGTGCGAATAAGACGATTGTTCCTTGTTGAATATACCCTGATGATCCAACGAATCCAATCGCACTTTACCGGATGCGTGAATGATCTCAACCACTCCATCTGCACTGCGAATAACAATTCCTACGTGTATGATTCTTCCCTCTGCATTATCGAAAAATGCTAAATCACCTGTTTGTGACTCTTCAACAAACGAAATCGTTGCTCCCAATTCAGCTTGCTGATAGGCGTCGCGTGGAATGGACGTCCCATTCAGTTGCAACACCAATTGAGTAAAACCTGAGCAATCCATCCCCAAGATGGTGCGGCCTCCCCACAAATAAGGTGCGTTCAAAAATGTACGAGCGCATTGTTCGATACCCGCTGCATCGCCCGACCAGCGTTGCTGACTTTCACCCGACACCCATGATTGCGGCACAATAGAAGCCGCAGGAAGCCAGATAACTTCGCCCTTATCATTCACGCACCTAGTTATAGGAGCGCTTAACTCTACAGTAGCTACTTCATGAGCAAATACCCCAAATTGCTTATTGTCCATCCAACCTTCATAACCATCGTTCACGAGGCGAATCATTGACCATTTTTCTTGTCTTTCCAAAACAAGCAACTCCTCTCCCATCAAGGCCTGGCTTACCATTTCACTTTTATCGGAGGGCTCTCTTCGAAGTGGAGCTATTGCTACAATAATTCTGTCATTCATGAACCAAAAATAGAGGTACACTCATCCTTTACCTTCTCGGATTCTTGTTCGATCTAACCGAAAAGCACTCGAAAAGCATTTTTTTCCTTCG
>JBKCGW010000485.1:0-21541 GCA_046303175.1 Flavobacteriales bacterium | reverse complement strand
GGCAACGCAATCTGTTGACCGCTCATACTCATGAGCACAACGGTAGTAGGTTGTTCGTGTGAGGGAATACGAATGAAAATCTCGTTAGATGCGGGATTCGGATAAATCGAAAGCTTGTTCGATTCAACAACGCTTGTATTGAGTCCTTCGGTTTGCAAAGCCAATTGAACGGCCGCATATGCATCCACCTTACCCATTCCCCAACGCACATCGCCGGGAGCATTGATCGGTCCTGTGAATTCGTCGGTGCGTGCAGTAGTCATCAAAATTTCCTTCACCTGAGCAGACGTTAAAAACGGATTGGCATCGAGCAAGAGCGCAACTATACCGGCCACGCACGGAGAAGACATGGAAGTTCCTGAAAAGCGTGCGAAGTCGTATTGCGTTCCGTTGAATAACACATCATCGACTGCATTGTAACTCGCATCTGTAAACGATGAAATAGAAGAGCTGACATTTACGCCCGGGGCTGCCACATCGGGCTTTTGTACCTCATTAATCAAAGGACCATAACTGGTGAAAGCAGCGATACCGCCACCGGTTGGGTTTCCGAATTGACTCAAATAGCGCGCACTGTAAGCGGCAACACTTATGCACGAAGCAGCGCACGTAGGTTCCGCAATGCTATACTCCGAATCGCCACTCACCGCGCTGGTACCGAACGACGTTAAAGGCAATCCCCAATTGCCCACTCCCGTGAGCAACTCAATGACATTCCAATAATGCACCGTGCCTGATGCAGCTCCCGAATTGAGAATAACCTTGAGTGAATTGCTGTTGTTTCGAACTCGCAAACGCATGTGCGGACGATTGTTGGTTGGAAAAGCAGCATCGGTCGTGATGTTGAAGAAAACAGTGTCACTTCCCACTACCATCATTGAATCAAAATACGCCGGCATCGACGATGTGTTGTACATCGCGGATTCCGCCATGAGTGTGTTTACGCTGTTGTACACCTGAACGCGCGACCAAAATGATTGCACTGGCTCACCCCACATTGTAATCGATTGTCCCCAATTGTTGGGCTCGGGTGTTTGCGCATCGAAATTCACACGTGTTTGAAATTGTGAGTTATCGAACGTGTACTTAATGTGATGATCGTTATCTCCGTTGTTTCCGGCCGATGCAACGAATACAACTCCTTCATCACTCATCTGATCGATGGCCTGAGAAAGCAACGAAGTGCCATCGAGCGTACCCATGTAGGTAAGTCCCCAACTCATATTGATGACCAATCGCTTGCCCTGTGATTCAGCAATTTGCTGCATCCATTGAAAGCCCTCAATGACCGACGCAGCATCAATCAGAAACGTAGTAAACAATAACCCGGCAGCGGGAGCCATTCCGCGGTATTGAATGCCTGCTCCTCCGCCGGCTGCAATTCCTGCCACGTGACTTCCATGCGTGTTGTAGCTATAGATGTTGGCGGTATCTACTTGCGCTGCCAGCAATTCATCTGCACCTATATACTCAGCACCAAAACCATAACTTGCCGGATGCGGCCCGCTGTTCTTAAACTGATCCCAGGCAGCCACTACGCGCGTTTGTTGCAACAGCGTGTCGTAAAACATGGGATGTGTATAGTCGAATCCCCAGTCGGTAACGCCCACCAACACATCACTTCCATCAAAACCCTCCGGAAGATTGATGCCCCAATACACGCTGTCTGCTCCAACATCATAACGCACGCGATCGAGTAAAGGAGCCACCTTGGAAGGAATTTCTACTAGAGAGAATACCGTCGATAGGTCAATTGCATCGATTGCTTCGAGCGGAATTTTCACCGTAGCGATAGAGCCTACTACTGCGCCCTTCAACACACCCAATGCTTCAAATTCGGACCAATCAGGATTGGAACGAAGCTTTCCCATGGCAGACAAATACTGAACACCGTTCAATTTATTGATAGGCATGGCCTGAATATCATCTGAAAAGAAAACGTTACCATCGACGGCCTGCTTCAAAATATTCCACTGGTATTCGGTTGCCGCAGGCATCTGCACTTGCGCCAGTAACGGGTTGCTCAGCAACAATAAGAAAATCCACTTTTTCATAGATACAAACGTCGTGAAAATCACTAACACACTACAAATCAATCGTTACATTTTCAACACTCCATTCTTAGTTAGAAAAAAGAAAAGCAGTGTCGCGCGCTTTCATACATCTGATACTTTTGGCAGTCAATAAAAAATGATTTTATGAGCCACAAGAGTGTTGGAGCGCAATTCTACAATGATGTGCTCTCCTATTTCGACAAGGCAGCCGCATTCACAACGTTTGATGAAGGCTTGCTGAATCAAATTAAAGTATGCAACAGTGTATACAAGTTTTATTTCCCGCTGGAAATTAACGGTAAGATCGAAGTGTTTGAAGGCATCCGCGTTCAGCATAGTCACCATACCACTCCAACCAAAGGAGGTATTCGCTACAGTGAAATGGTCGATGAAGAGGAAGTGAAAGCACTTGCCACATTGATGACGTTTAAGTGCGCTGCGGTGGATGTTCCTTTCGGTGGAGCCAAGGGCGGAATTAAAGTGAAGCCTTCTTCGCTGACAGTTTCTCAATTGGAACGACTCACACGCCGTTACACTACCGAGCTTATCAAGAAAAATATGATCGGCCCGGCTGTCGATGTGCCTGCTCCCGACTACGGAAGTGGTTCACGCGAGATGGCTTGGATTGTAGATACGTATTCAACGTTCAAGTTTGATGATATCAATGCACTCGGATGCGTTACCGGAAAGCCTGTTGCACAAGGCGGTATTGCCGGTCGCACCGAAGCTACCGGCCAGGGTATTTTCTTTGGTATACGCGAAGCAATGAGCCATGCTGACGATATGCAGGAACTGGGATTGACTCCGGGTCTGGAAGGCAAGCGTGTCATTGTACAAGGCTTGGGTAACGTAGGTTTCTACGCAGCCAAGTTCTGCAGCGAAGGCGGTGCAATCGTAACCGGTATCGCAGAATATGAAGGTGGTATCTACAACGAAAACGGATTGGATGTAGAAGAAGTATTCAAGCATCGTAAGGCATCGGGATCTATCCTGAACTTCCCGGGTGCTAAAAACTTCGAGCGCTCTTCAGAGTTGCTTGAAATGGATTGCGATGTACTGATTCCGGCAGCATTGGAAAACCAAATCACGGCCGAGAATGCACCACGCATCAAAGCAAAGATTATCGGAGAAGGTGCCAATGGACCTGTTTCAAAAGATGCAGAGGACATCCTCAACAAACGTGGTATTATGATCATCCCGGATTTGTATCTAAACGCGGGTGGTGTCACCGTTTCTTACTTCGAATGGTTGAAAAACCTTTCACACGTGAACTTCGGTCGTTTGGAGAAGCGTTTCCAGGAAATGCAAGCACGTCAGCTCATCAGCGGTGTAGAAAAAATGACCGGCAAATCAATGGATGCCAAAGAGAAGAAAATCCTAATTCAAGGCGGTGGTGAAATCGACTACGTTCGCTCAGGACTGGAAGAAACCATGATATACGCCTACAACGAAATACGCGACATTAAAAAGGCCAACAAGAAAATTGAAGACTTGCGCACAGCAGCATTTGTGAGCGGTATCAATAAATTGGGTGTGGCGTATCAGTCGCTGGGGATATTCCCATAAAAGGGGCGAAGGGCGAAGGGCGAGGGGCGAAGGGCGAGGGGCGAAGGGCGAGGGGCGAAGTAATTCCCATTCGCACTTCGCACTTCGCACTTCGCACTTCGCACTTCGCACTTCGCACTTCGCACCTATTTAGCAACTTTTATCCGCCGTGCACGTAATAAGCCTATAAATTAGTGCTATGGATTTTGCACCCGATAAAAATATCAAGCCCGCTAAAGGCCAGGTACTTTTAGCTGAGCCTTTCCTGAATGACCCGTATTTCAAGCGTACGGTCATCTTTCTCTGCGAGCACAATCAAGACGGCTCGTTTGGTTTTGTGTTGAATAATTACATCAACATAGACCTGGAGCAAATCATGGAAAACATGCCCACGTTCAATGGACGCATCAGCATTGGCGGTCCTGTGCGCAACAGCAACCTCTATTATTTGCATACGCTGGGCGATAAAATATCCGACAGCGTAGAAATTATTCCCGGTGTTTTCATGGGAGGAAACTTCGACATCCTGAAGAAGATGCTCTTTACGGGCGACGTCAGGAAGGATGAAGTGCGTTTCTTCGTAGGATACAGCGGATGGTCCCCGGAGCAACTTGAAAGTGAAATTCAGAGTAAATCGTGGTTCGTAGCGAACGTACCCAAGGAGACACTCATGAACAGCGACAACAATGACCTTTGGAAAACCATCATGAAAAGCATGGGGAAGAAGGGAGAAATCATTGCAAGTCTGCCTGAAGATCCTTCTCTGAATTAAGCCGGCCCAATCGTTCACATCGAGGTGATTCTTTTTGCTTAAGTTTGCGTGGCTTCGGTTTGCAATTCTCATTGCAAGGATGCTTTTTTGCAATGAAAAACAACAGGGGTTTTGTAAATAGGTACCGGCACAATATGCCATGGACAGAGGTCCTTCTAAAAGACCTTCAGTGCCTATTTTACAACGGCATTTCGTTTATTCGAAACGGCTTCAAACTGCCGGTGCTCGTCGTTTATCCCGATTATCCGAGTAAGAAGACCACGATTTACAAAATCAGTCACAAGCTTGGCTTCCGCATCACAAACAAGCGTCTTTCAAACCCAAAACTTGTGATGTGGTTCCACGACACTACACATGCCTCTTCCGAATTGCTCGTGCAGCATTTTCCGGACCACGCTGTAATTAATAAGCGGTGCATGGATATCTCCAAAAAACACGTTGACCGCGTTCACCACGAAGTGTTTGGATACTCTACGATAATTGACCCGCGCACTCACGAGGGAAAGGCTGTAGCCAAGAGCGACATCAATGCTTTGCACGACGGTGAAATTGTAAACTGTCCTGTGAAAGTACCTTCAGAAAAAGCAGTGTATCAAATCGTCATTGACAACTCTGCAGCATCCGGAGAATTCATTGACTACCGCGTGCCTGTTATCGCAGGCAACATTCCGCTTGTTTATTCGAAGTACAAAAAATCGGAAGTACGCTTCACCAATCAGGTGCATCGCTCGAAATTGCATCAACCGGAATCTATCTTTTCAACCGAAGAACTGAAAAATATTACAGCAATGGCAGCAGCGATGGGTGCCGAGTTTTGTGAGTTTGATGTACTGCGCGACAATCACTCCGGTCGAATCTATGTGATTGATGTAAACAAAACGCCATACGGCCCTCCGGGTGGATTGCCGACAAACGACGCCAAGAAAGCGGTTACATTGTTGACCGAAGCCTTTCGTAAGGCTTTTCTGAATTAGCGAGGCAGCGATTTGATTTTTCCCGAAACGTTCATGGTGACGTAATCCTTTTCCGGCATCGCTCCACGAGCAGGAGAATATTCACGCGCATAGAAGATGATTTGAAGATGCAGTTTAATCCATGTGTCAATGGGAAATAAACGCTTCGCATCGCGCTCAGTTTGTTCCACGCTTTTACCCGAACTCAATCCCCATCGAAACAGCATACGGTGAATGTGTGTATCGACGGGAAAGGCGGGCACACCGAACGCCTGTATCA
The DNA here is from genome assembly GCA_046303175.1 of Flavobacteriales bacterium. Classification (GTDB taxonomy): domain Bacteria; phylum Bacteroidota; class Bacteroidia; order Flavobacteriales_D; family Sanyastnellaceae; genus JAIBBG01. The sequence goes on along the minus strand of JBKCGW010000485.1, from coordinate 15,937 downwards.
TGACAACGCTGGCTGTTTTATGTCCAACGCCGGGCAATGCCTCTAGTTCCTCCAGGCTCTCAGGCACCTGTCCCGCATGACGTTCAAGCAGCAATTCCGACAATCGGTGGATGTTCTTACTCTTGGCCGGAGACAATCCGCAGGGTCGAATGATTGCTTCTATTTGAGCTACACTCAGTTTCACCATGTCCTTCGGATTATCGGCCAATTCAAAGAGATGTGGAGTAACGGTATTCACACGCGCATCGGTGCACTGAGCACTCAACAAGACGGCAATCAACAAGGTATATGAATCACTATGGTCGAGTGGCACCGGTGGATCGGGATACAAACCGCCCAACTCCTCCAAGATGTAAGCTACCTTCTCCTTCTTCGTCATGAGCTCAACGGGTAAAGGTTTGAGTGATTCGATCGCGAACAAAAACCAACGTCTGTGTAGTACCCATTACGCTTAAATCCACAATGTTTTGCTGATCCGGAAACTGAGTCACCAGTAAATCGTTCGTAAGCGTAAAGGTTGAAAAATCCGGTTTTCTATAAAGTTCCAAGTAGCAATAGGTAAGATCACTTTCCACTTCTTTACCCACCCAACGCCACTCCATGGGAACACCGTCTATTGCGCAGATGAAGTGCTGCTTCATGTATTTTTCCAGCCATGCATCGCAATCGCTCACCTCATCGGATGTGCCCATTTTCATAGCATGCCCGCTGAGTTGCTCCAATGCAAGTTCAGTGTCATCCGTAAATAATTTGCAGGTAATCTCAAACTGCTGAGAACGTGCATTGAACTCAATGATGGTTTTTGAAATGTAGAATTTATGCGGTGGCGTGGAAGAAGCAGCATGAAGGGGCGCAATTGCCCACACCAACAGCAGCATGCATGTGGCAGCCGACAAGCGAAAACTGTTTAAAAACATACTGCAAGTTTAGGAAAAGAAACGACTTGACGCCTTTCAAGCAGATTAACTTTGTGGCATGTCACGCATTCTTACGCCCGAGCAAATCGACACTTCACAACGGTTAATTCTCAATGCCAATCGCATTGTGGTAACCACCCATAAAAGCCCCGACGGAGATGCCATTGGTTCGGCCATGGCCATGCATCATTTTCTGCGCAGCCTGGGAAAAAAACCTACTACGATTCTTCCCGATGCCGCGCCCGACTTTTTGCATTGGGTAACGGATTACAATGAATGCGTGATAGCAGAAGAAGATGCCGTTAAAGCCGCAACTCATATTGCTGAAGCGGACTTGATTTTTTCGCTCGACTATAATCATTTGCCACGCACCGGTGACAGTGTAAGTGCGATGCTAGAGAAAAGCACTGCGCCGTTCATTCTCATTGACCATCACCAACAGCCCGGAGAATTCCCTGTGGTAACCTACAGCGACACATCGGCTTGCAGTACTTGCGAAATGGTATTCCGCTTCATCGAGCAGTGCGGATGGATTGGTCACCTCAATCTCGATATAGCTGCCTGCATCTACTTGGGCATTATGACCGACAGTGGCTCATTTCGTTTTCACAGCGTTTCGCACGACACTCATCGCATTGCCGGAGAACTCATCGCACTAGGGCTTGATCACGCCGAAATTCATCGCAATGTCTACGATACAAACCTCATGGATAAGCTCAAACTCATAGGCTATGCGCTGAGCGAAAAGCTAGTTGTCATGCCCGAGCACTCCACTGCATTCATAAGTCTGGATAAAGAAGAGTTGAAGCGATACAATTACAGACAAGGTGACACAGAAGGACTCGTAAATCAGGCCTTGTCTATTCGAGGTGTTAAGATGGCTGCCTTTTTCCGCGAAGGCAACAACGAAATAAAAGCATCGTTTCGTTCGAAGGGCACTTTCGATGTGAACACCTTCTCCCGTTCGCATTGGCAAGGGGGCGGCCACATCAACGCTGCCGGAGGCATGAGTACCGATTCGATGCATGATACATTACAAAAATTTCGTGAATTGACTATCCGCTACAGCAATCAAATAAACGAATCATGAGAACCCTTCTACCATTCATAGCACTGCTGTTTATTGCTGCCTGCAAGGGAAAAAGTCCTAGTCCTATGACCGAGCAAGACATGGCCAGGGCGCAAAAAGACCTTGTTGAAGAGAATAGGCGCCAGCACAACGCCGAAATGAAAAACATCAAGGAATACATTGAGAAGTCGGGAGTGCCCATGGAAGAAACATCCACAGGGCTTCACTATCGCATCTATGAAAATGGAACCGGCCCGAAAGCACTCAAGGATGAGCATGTATGGATAGCCTACAGCATTGGCCTGCTCGATGGAACCATCTGTTATACGGCAGATGTTACCAATCCGAAGCACGTTCACATCGGACATGACAATGTAGAGAGCGGATTGCACGAGGCCCTTCAACTTATGCGTGCGGGAGACAAGGCACGCTTCATTTTTCCGTCGCATCTTGCTTTTGGTTTCACCGGCGACTCTCAAAAGATTCCTCAAAATGCGTCGGTTATTTATGACATTCAGTTATTGCGCATCGAACCATGAACCATCGTTTACTTCCTAAGCTGCGCCTTGCGCTGTTTCTACCCATCGTTTTTTTATTCGCAGGATGCGATACTCCTCAAGGCTTCGAACGCGTGGATGATGCCATGTTTTCTCGTCTCGACAAATTCGGAGATTGCGGCCCCTCCTTACACGATGCTGCCCATTTCATCATGCAAGTTCGATTTGAAAGCCTCGATCAAAGCGATAAAAAATATGAGTTTCAACTTCATCATCATTCGCTTCACCAGTCTGCTGTTCGCGAAGGAAGCGATAGCCTGAATAAGAAATTAAATCAACTGTTACTCGCCATGAATTGCGGTGATGCCATTACACTGCGCTTGCCGTTCTCCTACTTCGACCGCAGCTTCCTAAGTGCTTATGCCGATGAGGCCTTGTATGCGCTGAATGAAAACATGGAACTTTCCCTTGAAGTATTGCATACCTTCCAAACCGGTGAATATGCCAATTACCTCATGAGTGCATCTCAACAAGGAGAGTTGGCCGAGGCCGAAGCCATTCAGTTGCTGCTTATGAATGAGCCTCAACAACCCTTCGAGCAGCACGGAGACCTCTACATGCAATATTTTACTAAAGGAATAGGCGATACCTTGTCTATTGGTGAAGAGGTAACGATTTCGTACAACACATTTCTGCTTAGTGGGAAAAAACTGGATGAACCAACAGAGATGCAGTTCAACTATGGAATGCCCGGACAGGTGGTTGACGGACTTCACTACGCCTTGAGTTTCATGCACCGAGGCGACGAAGCCTTGGTCTACATGCCCTCTAATTTGGCCTTCGGAACGAATGGAAGTACCGGAAATGTGGTGCCGAGAAATACTCCGATTTATTTCCGAATCAAAATTGCCGAACCAAGCGTGTAATTTTTTTTCTCAAAAAGAGAACATTTTTCCGACAGTCCTCGTTCAAAGGGTGTATCACACTCCACCCGTAATGAACAAAGCACTGCAAATACTCGTCCTCGTATTCCTTAGTTCTAGGCTCATAGCCCAGGACAACCTGGGTATTGCAGGCAGTACTCGATCTCCCATCAACACCGTGTGGAACAATCCTTCTACCATTGTTGACTCACGAGCATTCATCGACTTTCAACTTACAGGGTTCAATGTTTTTGCGAAAAACGACCTCGTTTTCCTGCGTGGCAGTGAATTATCTATTGCCAACTTCGACACGATGACAACGGTTCCGCTGAGAAAGCAGAACACGCCCTATTCCGCATTTATCGACCTTCAAATTGGAGGACCTTCCATTGCATTTGCAGTAAAACAGCATGCTTTTGCTATAAGCACTTCTGCTCGTGTGATGGCCGATGTGCGAGGTATCCCCGTGAAAGCATATGATTGGGCACAAAACGGATTTGACTCACCCGATGAAAAGAATAAGTTAAATACAATTCGCAACGTGCGCACCAATGCGCTTGCATGGGGTGAGTTGGGATTGACCTATGGAACCATTATTCAGCGCCAAGGATTTTCTATTACCCAAGGAGCAATCACCCTCAAACGCTTGTTTGGATTTGCAGGTGCCGGCGTACGACTCGATTCATGGACCTACCGGATAATGGACAACAATGCTATTGAAACCCAGGAATTCATTGGCCAATATGGATTTAACGACCCGACTACCGCGCTTATAAACGGCAAAGGTTGGGGCGCCGACATCGGTATAACACACAAAGTTCGTCACAGCCATTCGGACGGTTATGTTCCTCATTCGCCCTGCACCGACGGCGACTACCGCTATCGAATAGGTATTTCATTGCTGGATGTGGGTCGAATTAATTTCACCGAACCATTCTACACCAACAACTTCTCACAAAATCAAAGTACCATGTGGGAGGATTATCAAGGCACACAAGCCGACGATATCGAGGACATTGACAGCCTCATCAACAACAACTTTCAGCTGGTAAAGGAAAATGGCTACATGACCAAGTACACCATGCTGCTTCCTACAGCCGTCTCAGCACAAGCTGATTTCAACCTCATCAGTAACTTCTATCTCTACGGAGTAATTACCTATGGTGTGCCATGGCTCAACAATTTGGGCGTTCAACGATCAGGTTACCTGGGTGTTGCTCCGCGTTGGGAAACGAAACGCTTTGAAGCCTCACTTCCGGTATCGCTGTATCAATACAAGCGTCCACAGGTAGGTTTAACCATGCGACTCAACAGCATTATCATCGGAAGCGATGACCTAGCCGCCTTGCTCTTCAAAAAAGACATCTACGGTGCTGACATTTATTTCAGCTTGAAATACACCATCTTCAAGCATTGGAAGTGCGGTGCTAAACCGAAAAGAATCATCTACAAGAAGCACTTCGGCGGAGCGCCCGCCAAGCCTTGCCCAGCATGGCGCTAATTCAATCCCCTCATTTTCAAGCACTCAATTTCGGAAGTTGCCCATTAAATTCGCAACATGTCCGAATCACCCATCGACGTTCACGATTTTCGTGAGATGCGCCCCTACACCGACGCTGAATTGCGCGAAGCTATTCAACGCATGGTGCAAGAGCCCTTGCTCATCAAGATGATGAAATGGGTTTATCCCGGTCTGCGCAAGGCCGAAATACTCTCCATGTTTGAGGAAATCGGCAGTGTGCACCAGTTTCAGGAGGAAATAAGTGCACCGGCTGTAAAGGTGATTACACAAATGACCACCAGCGGCGTGAGTTTCACCAATGAGTCAGAAATAGAGCCGAATCAGGCCTATCTATTCATTTCAAACCACCGTGATATTATCCTCGACAGTGCCCTGCTCAACGTGAGCCTCATTGAACGCGGAATACCAACTACCGAAATTGCTATTGGCGACAATTTGCTGAAGATGCAGCTCGTGCGCGATATCGTGCGCTGCAACAAGAACTTCATCGTGAGCCGCGATGTCAATGCCAAGGAGATGTTTTACTACTCTTTGCGCATGAGCAATTACATCCGACATACCATTACTGAGAAGAATACCTCCATTTGGATTGCCCAACGAGAAGGCCGCAGCAAAGACGGCGATGACCGAACAGCGACCGGACTCTTGAAAATGTTTACACTGAGTTCTGACCAACACCCCGAAGATGGGTTGATGGATCTTAACCTGCGCCCCATGTGTGTGAGCTATGAATTCGACCCGTGCGATTTGCTCAAGACCAATGAACTGCTTCATGTAAAACACTTCGGGAAGTACGATAAAAAACCGGGAGAGGATTTTCACTCCATGGTAACAGGACTCACAGGACACAAAGGGAAGGTTAATATTTGCGTGGGTAACCCACTCGATTCGGCTTATGAGCGCATGCGCAGCATCAGCAATAAAAACGAAAAATACCGCATACTCAGCGAGGCCATTGACGACGAAATGCACCGAATCTATTACTTGTGGCCCAATAACTACATAGCTTACGATCTACTCAACGGCACAAAAGAATTCAAAGACAAATACTCCAATATTCAGCGGATTGCCTTTGCGAATTACATCCGCGGACACGTGCTCAAACTTGTACTATCCAGAAAAAAACTAGGACTTCCGTCTGAAAACCTCAATAGCCAAGCCCGTGAAATTCTCTTGCAGATGTATGCCAACCCGGTAATCAATAAACGCAACCTCGAGCAAGCTGCTACCGTCGAACCTACCCAAGCTTCACATGAGGGCTAAGTGCTTTTTACTGCTAACCGCATGGGTATGCATCGCGTTTGTCTCGAATGCTCAGTGCGGTTCTTGCGAATCGCTTACCGACCGCATTGAGAATGGCAGTTTCGAAAATGGCAATACGGGATTTACCAGCTCCCTTGATTACGTGACCTTCTTTCCTTTTCTGTGCACCCTGTGTCCTGAAAACAGCTACGCCATAGGCAACAACGCGGCTCTGTTTCACAACGGGTTCAGCGGTAACGACCATACCAACCCTCCTACCGGTGATTTCTTCATCGCGAATGCCCCCGGAGTTGCAGGCACAGCTGTTTGGTGTCAAACTATTGATGTTCTTCCGCAAACCACCTACACGTTCACTTTTTGGGCCCGCGATATTGCCAATAACACCAACCCCCATCCGCTGGCCGTATTGCAACCTTCCTTCAACGGCGTGCTAGCCGGCGATTCACTCATTGCTGAAGGAGGTTGGAACTCTCTTTCCGTCACATGGTTTAGCGATACCGTTAACACACTCAACGTTTGCATCATCGACTATCAATCGGAAACCGGAGGTAATGACTTTGGGCTGGATGACATCTCTTTAACAGCTTGCGAACCCATTCAGCTATCGCAAGAAGCATTTGCAGGAAACGACACTACCATTTGCAGTCGTGATCTATTGAGCTTGGGCGTCATACCTATCAATGGATACGATTATACCTGGGATAGTGCCGACAACATCTCGTCCGCCTCGATTGGCAACCCCATCTTTCAGTATGACAATACAAGCGGTATTCCGCAATCTTTCGACCTGTCCGTAACACGCGACTCTGCCAATGTCGGATGCATCCAATCAGATTCCATACACATTGTCGTGCTTTCTATGAATCCACTTTCCCTCGGCAGTGATCTGTCTGTATGTCCGAACGATAGTGTTCTTATATCCTGTGGAAATGGATGGGATAGTGTGCTTTGGTCTTCCAATGAAAACTCCTCGGAAATTTGGGTTGGAAGCGGCGAACATGGAGTTACCGTGTACTCCGGTAGTTGCTCAGAAAGCGATACCATCGTTGTGCAACCCATCGACATGCCCGACACCTCTCTACCCACCACATTTGACCACTGCAATACGGAGCCCCTCATTCTTGAAGCTTCAGTTGTCGGAACCTGGTCAGGTGAAGGGACCACATCGGACAATCCAATTACCATTTCCCAATCAGGTACCTACTACTTCAACTACACGGCCAACAACTGCAGCGCAATTGATACCGTAACAGTTACCTTGTTCAATCTGCAAGAGGCCAACCTGTCGGCCGACACAACACTTTGCTCAGGAACAACAGCAACGCTCTTTGCTGACTTCACGGGAAACTGGAATACAGGAACGATATCCAACCAAATTATCATCGATACTCCGGGATTGTATGCCATTGAAATTGCGAATGGCCCTTGTATAACCGCAGATAGTATTGTAGTTGCCGGTCTTTACCCTCCCGTTGTCAATTTGGGGCAAGACACCGTTTACTGCGAAGATTTCCCGGTTGAACTAAACGCATTCAACGCTGGAGCAACCTATGTATGGTCGACGGGAGATACCACGGCCAGAATTGTCGCAGGGACTAGTGGTAATTATCATGTGGAGGCAACTAACGTGTGCGGAACAACGAGCGATGAAATTCTGATCGAAACCTATGCGTGTTCGTGGCAGCTTTATGTGCCCAGTTGCTTTACCCCCAATGAAGACACTTTCAACGAAGGCTGGAGCGTCAGCGGATACAACATTGAATCCATTCACCTTACAGTATACAACCGTTTTGGCGACGCCGTCTTTCACACCACGGAGCTGGGAGATACGTGGTATCCTTCAGTCGCGGTCGGAGACGACGTATACAACTATCGAATCGAAATAACTCCTTTTGAAGGACAACGCGAGGTGCGCACAGGTGTTATCTATTTGATACGATGACATCGATTTTCCTTCATATTTGCACTCAAATAATTGCTACAACATGAGCTGGTTTACACGAAAAATGCAGGGAATTACTACCAAGTACAAGGAGAAGAAAGAAATTCCCGAAGGCCTTTGGTACAAGTGTCCCGAATGCCGCCACGTGCTAACCAGCGAGGAGCATGCCGAGCACAACTGGGTATGCAATAAGTGCGGTTATCACGAAAAAATCAGCTCGCTTCAGTACTTCAGCATTCTATTCGATGACAATGAATTTGAAGAAGTAGCAGCCAACATGATTAGCGCCGATCCTCTCGAATTCAAAGACACCAAGTCGTATAAAGACCGAATCAAAACCACCATCGCCAAAACCGGATTAAAAGACGCTTTGCGCGTTGGACGCGGAAAAATCAACGGCGAAGAAGCCGTGATTGCATGCATGGACTTCGGGTTTATTGGTGGTTCGATGGGATCAGTGGTGGGCGAAAAATTTGCTATCGGGGTTGATGAAGCCATTAAGCACAAATGCCCGTTCATCTGTATTTCGAAATCGGGTGGAGCTCGCATGATGGAAGCCGGTTTGTCGCTGATGCAGATGGCCAAGACTTCTGCCAAGCTGACCCAACTTTCCGACGCACGTCTCCCCTATGTCTCTTTCCTCACCGACCCTACAACAGGCGGAGTTACAGCATCCTTTGCCATGCTAGGCGACATCAACATCGCTGAGCCGAAGGCACTCATTGGGTTTGCGGGTCCGCGTGTAGTAAAAGAAACCATCGGTAAAGACCTACCTGCCGGCTTCCAAAGCGCAGAGTTTGTCTTGGAACATGGCTTCCTCGATTATATCGTAGATCGCTTGAGCCTCAAATCACGACTGAGTCAGTCGTTGAAATGGTTCAAGTCCTAAAGAATCTTTACAGCTTAATTATTCGCTGAGGTGCTATGGACGCATTACCAACCGCATGGATGGTATATGTGCCCGCTGCCCAAGTCTGTGAATCTATCACCAATCCGGGGTATGCAACACCACTCCATACCATTGCGCCTAGTGCATTGTGAATGGCAACTTCACATCGCTCTGCCCCCATCCATAATTTGAACTGCCCGTTGCACGGATTCGGGAATGCGCTCATTTGCAACTTGCCCATTTCCTCCGCTCCAATACATGTTTCCACCATAATTTCATCGGAAGCAGCAGCTGTACAATTGAACGCATTGGTGTAAGTATACGTTACAGTGTTTACACCATTTAAGGCTGCTTCGATAGAGAACCAATTATTCACGACACCATCACCGCTAAGCACTCCGCCTCCTGGTGAAGCTACCCAGCTCACACCCTGACCACTCGTGCACAAGGTATCGGCATAAAACTCAAATTGAACGGATGGTACTGTATTTACCGTAATAGCAACCAATTCTTGAGTAACGCAATCGTTACTATTTCCATCCACTCGCAAAATACCGGTAGCCACAGGAACATAGTGTATAGTATCTCCCGACAATCCGTTATTCCATGAAAATTCATCAGCACCGTAGGCTATGAGAGAGAGTGTGTCTCCGAAACAAACCGTTGTATTGCCTTCGATAGTTAGAATTGGATAATCATGTACTGTGACATCAAAACTTGACGTGCGAGGACAGCCATTAGCACCGGTAGATGTAACCGTGTAGGTTGTGTCATCGACAGGATTTACCGGGATTACCGGCTGAATTGAGCCATCGGCCCATTGGAAAACCAATCCATTGGTGATGAATTGAAGCGAAACAGAGTCACCAAAACAAATTTCCGAATCACCCATAAATGAGTTCACCGGAGCCGGATCGACATCCACAAAATAGGTGGCCGTGTCCGCACAACCGAAAATGTTCTTACCAATCAAGGTGAACAACGTATCATACGAAGGGGTGGAGTTGAGGGTATCCAATCCAAGGACACCATCCCAAATGTAAATATCCGCCCCTGATCCCACGAGCGTTGCTGTATCTAATTCGCAGACATAATACTCACCCGTTAGAAAAATTTCAGGATTTGGATGCGCGGTAATCTCCAAGGTATCGGTTGCATAGCAACCATAAACAGTCGATCCAAATAAGATGAGCGTAGTATCTCCCTCCACAGGAAAGGAAATTTCGTCCACAAACTCTAACCCATTCCAGAGATAAAAATCGGCTCCGGTTCCAAAAACGGTGGCCATTCGATTGATACAAAAAGGAGTCAAGGAATCGATTCTTACTTCGGGATACGGATAAACAAAAATTTCCACTATCTCCGTCGTCGTGCAACCAAATGGCGACGAAGCTGAAATCTGAAACTGAATACTATCCTCTGCAATACCTGCATATTCGTTAGGAACCTCCAATGGAACCTGGGAACCCGTAGTTAAATCCAACCAATCGGTTGAGGGTACGCCGGTAACGACAATATACACACTATCCTGACCGCACAACTGCTCAGGAGCTTCTATCAAAAATTCCGGATACTCATGAACCGTAAGCTCAATGTCACGAGTTACTACGCAACCCGAATCGTTGTATGCTTCGAGTGTTAGAATCGCATCATCTTCTAAAAAATACTCGGCATATTCTGTAAAGTTTTGACCGGCGAATTTGTAATAAGCAGCATTGCCCCCGGTGATGAAAATTTGGAACAAATCACCATAACAAACCTCTTGAATTGCTTCATACTCGTAAGTAATAGGTTCTCCAACATCCACTGAAAGCTGTATCGTTGTATCACAAGAAGTATTCTGACCTATCGACGCAGTAAAAATGGTATCCTGATACATGGCCATCGTGAAAAACGCATTGATAGAACCATCGTTCCAAACCAACTCAGTTACACCCGGAACCTCGTATGTCGCAGTGTCTCCGTAGCAAACATAGGCGGGTCCGGCAATTTGTAAATCTGACCCAAACTGATATACAGTTATCGTCAACTCAAGCGTATTGGGACAGCCGGTAAAATCCAAACCACTCACCAAATAGGTAGTAGTAGTATCCGGAGAAAATGTAAACGAATTCTGTCTGTCTCCATTACCCAGCCAATCATACTCAAAATCGTTGGGCGCAGAAAGTGTTGTAGAATCTCCGGCACAAATAGAGGTAGGTCCACCTTCAATTTCAAGAAACCCTTCTTGCAGAATAAAAAAATCAACGGTATCTGAACCTATGCACACATCCGGGTCTGCTGTGTAAATCACGTAATGAGGACCGGAACCTGCGGCATTGGCATCAAAAAAACCATCTGGAGTAACAAATTCACCGGAGTAGGTTCCTGTAGGTTGAGCCAGAATGGGAAGATAAAATCCGTTCTCGTTAGGACATTGAAAATAAGAACCCAAAACCACATCAAATTCACAAGGCCCTTGAGACCAAGATAGAATGGGAAATACCCCTGTAAGAATCAAGATCAGTTTAAATTTGTGGCGCATATTTTCGGCTAGCAAGTTTTGCCGTAAAAATAAAATTACTTACGCATTTTCGCACTGATTTTATACAAACAATTTTCTGCGCTAACCTGATATGTCTACCCTCGGTCGCGTCTCCTTCCATACGCTCGGATGTAAGCTGAACTTTTCAGAGACATCCACCCTTGCGCGGCAGTTCGCGGAAGCAGGCTATTCGCGCGTAGAAATGGAAGATTCGCCCGATGTATTGGTCATTAACACATGCAGTGTAACAGAGCAGGCCGATAAAAAATGCCGTAACATTGTAAGCCGAGCAGTGCGCTCAAATCCTCACGTATTTGTGGCTGTAGTAGGCTGTTATGCTCAATTAAAGCCCGAGGAAATTGCTGCAATTCCGGGGGTGAACATGGTACTCGGCGCCGGACAAAAGTTCAACCTCGTTGAACATGTTCAAAAAAATAAAGCAGCCTCAGATGCCGTCATCTCGGTTGGCGAAATAAAAGATGTAAAAGACTTCATACCTTCATTCTCCTCAGGGGATCGAACACGCACTTTCCTGAAAGTTCAGGATGGATGCAACTATTTCTGTGCATTTTGCACGATACCTCTAGCTCGCGGTAGAAGCAGAAGTGCAACAACTGAGGAAACCATCGCACAGGCAAAAAAAGCGATTGAAGCCGGAGCAAAGGAAATTGTTCTTACCGGGGTAAACATCGGCGACTACGGAACCCAGCACAATACCAATTTACTTGAACTCATCCGCGAACTCGATACGCTGCAGGGAGTCGAACGATTTCGTATCTCGTCTATTGAGCCCAATCTGCTCAACAACGACATCATTGACTTTGTAGCGACCTCCAAGAAGTTCATGCCTCATTTTCATATCCCGCTGCAGAGCGGGTCGGATGAAATCTTGCGCGCCATGCGTCGCAGGTACCGCACCGACTTGTATCGTGAGCGTATAGAACGCATTCTGGAAGCCATGCCCCATGCCTGCATCGGTGTGGATGTAATTACCGGTTTCCCCGGAGAAACGGATGAAAAGTTTAACGAAACGCGCGATTTTCTGCTGGAATTACCGGTGAGTTACTTGCATGTATTCACCTACAGTGAACGCGACAACACGACCGCCTTGCGCATTGCTGAAGTTGTTCCGCAAGACAAGCGCCATCGTCGTACCATCGAACTTCGCATGCTTTCAGAAAAGAAGAAGCGCGCATTCTACGAGCGATTTGCCGGTAGCTCTCACAACGTTCTTTGGGAAGGTGCTGAAGATGAGGGAACCATGTATGGCTTCACCGAGAACTACCTGAAAGTTTCTCAACCATGGAATGCCGCGGCAGTGAATCAGATTACTTCAATCGGAATGGGAAAACTGCACGGCGACCTCTTCTTCGAAGGAGAGCAGACTGCTTAAATGTTGAACGTAGCCTGAATCCACTTATTCGTTACGCTCTGCTCGTAGGTGTATATAATTACCTTATCGCGAGAGAAACCAATGCCTAAGTCAAACGAGTATTTACCTATCCAAAACTCAACACCCGTTTCGACAAACGCACCAAAACCAACGCCCGTATTAGGAGTTGCTTCAATGGAGGTTTGACCCGCCACGAAACCCTGTGTAATAAGATCATACTGGCGATTCGCCACCAATGCATAATTGCGCATCCACTTGGTGCCCAGCATGCTCCCTCCTACCTGGACAAAAAAGTTAGAATAGTCGCCCATCATCCAACCTTGACGATACCCCAGATTCAAATTGAATCGCTGCTCCTCGCCGGCCACGGAAAGTAATTGCGTACCTGAATTGAACTGATTGTTCTGAGAAGAGGGAGTTATCTGCATGGTGAACTGACCTACCGCCTTCAGCTTGGTCGCATTCATGTTCATGATAATAGCCGCATAGCGATTGAAATTATACTTCAGATTCAACCCCACATACATCGCAGGATTATAGCGCATGTTGGTGGGTGCGTAATCGGCATTGAACCAATAACTCTGTGTATTATAAAAATCCTGGATATCGCGAACATCATTGGAAAGAGCAAATGGTCCATCCATACCAATGCGCTCCGGAATCGAATACCAGCGAATCATGGCTGCATCGTTGATGAATCCCGCAAATGGCCCACTTCCATTGTAAATATTCGCGGTCTTGGCATTGCCAAAATAACTCCCCAAGTTGAGACCAAAGGTTAGTCCGCGCAATGTATCTTCTTCCTCGCTGTCCTCATCGAAGAGTGAACCTAACGATGCTGTTGAACCTCTTTCGAAATTATTGTTTTGTGCATACAAAGAGTCCGTTCGAAAAAAACCATTGCAAAACACTGCTAAGACTAAAAGAAAAATTCTCATACGCCAATTTACTTATTTACGGGAAAGAACTTGAATCCACTCCTCGGATTTTTTATTCACCTGAGCACCCAATCGAGTTACGTCGTTGATGATGGACATATACGTAGGCACTGCCATGGAATTTTTTCCCGCTTCGCAATGCGTCTTGATCTTAGCCAACACTGCTTGCACCTGATTATTCCATTCGGCCACTTCTTCGGGCGAAAGCGATTTACCCTGCGGCAATGGTGCAACCTCGGCAACAACAACCGGTACTTCCAATGTTTTCTTCGCCACTTGCTTGAGTTCCTGGATTTCGCGTCGAGCAGCTTCCAGCTTATGCACCAACGCTTCCTCTTCGCTTTTATCGTTCGCCTGGTTGGAGAGTTGGCTACGTTGCTTATTCCATCGATTCTTTGAAATGAAGAATACTACTACTAACACAACAAGTAAGAGTATCGCTGCCATGGCTATTAGGTGCCACTGCATGGCTGTGTCGCTCATGGATTTCAAAGCGGACTGCGAACTTTGCAGCGAAGATCGACCTTCTTTTAACATGCTATCAGTGCGCAGCGCTTCTGACTCTGTCTCGCTTTTCCAATCGGCAAAGTTTGCTGCGTGGATTTTGTTCTGAAGACTGTAAGCCATTGCATAGTCGTTCTCATGGATCGCTACCTCCAGCATGATTGCATTCAATTCTCGGTTGTAATTCTCGCTGGCGAGAGGTAACTCCAACCAAGCCTCGTATGCTCTCTTTGCCAGGGTATAGAAGGGCACCGAACGATTGGCACTGTATGACCAAAGCGCCGCATCGACTGCTGCCAATGCACGCTCAACTCGTGTCACTCGAAGTGTATCCTGAAGCAAGCTATCATACTTCACCGACCACTTGCGCTTATCTATCACCAATGAATCGTGGTATGTAAAAAGCTCCGACAAAACGGAACTATTTACACCTTGCGACTCCAACGATAAAGCGCGCAACCCCATTATCGATGTGCTATCCGGCACTTGTGCGCTTGCAGCAACAAACGTGGACAAGAAAAGCAACGTTATAAAAATCCCCTTCATTTTTTATCCTTGATAAGTTGTATCACAAACTCGAGTTGTGAATCTCTTTTACTATTCAAATCCTCTGCACTGCAGTCTACCCAGTGATCGGGCATAATTGCATTGCGCTCGTAGCGAAACGTATCGTCGTAGTTATAACGTATCGTTGCGATACTTACGCGAAGTCCTGTGCGTTTCAATCCAAAACTAGCCGGATTACCCCAGGTGCCCGTTACAGGCCCCAGGCATTGCTGACCGACAATAGAACCTCGTTTTCTCTGCTTGAATGCATTGGTAAAATCCACTGCCGCTGATGCTGTTAAACCATTGATGAGCACGTAGCATTTTCCACGGAAGACGTCCGCTTCAAGCTGCCTCGTCGGCACCTTGAAGAACACTGTGTCAATCGCTCCATGCGGCAATTCGGCAAAGTACCGGAAGCTCTGCACGTCTTCATTGTTTGCAAAAAACAAGAAAGAAATAATATCTCCTAATGTCGAATACATGAATCGCGACCGCGAAGAGGCCAGCACAGAATTTCGTCCTATCACATTACTAGGAGTATTGTAACCCGATGTATCCAAAAATGAATATAGGTACTCCACCATCGCACTGCTCCCGCCACCGTTGTTGCGCAAATCAATGACGAGGTTACCATAACTACCTTCCTTCACACGACTGAAACTTTCTGCTATTCGCTTGCGGTAACGCTTCGACCCCGAAGGAGCAAATGTGGAAACCTTCAGCACAGCCAAATTGTGTTCGTCGTCAATATCGAGTTCAACCGGATATGGATGCTCCTCCATTTCCTTGTTATAACGTTCCCTGTAAAAATCCTTCCGGACATAGCCCTTCAATTGAACGTCGATTGTATCGCCGGAATTAAAATCCACAACGGTCACTGTATTCTCTGACACGAATGGATTCTTGAGTCCCGCACAGATCATCAGAATGGAAGTAGCTACCGCCTTCTTCGCCTCATCGGCATCTCCTTCAATACATGCATAATCCATAGCATGCTTAAACAAGGC
>JBKCGW010000484.1:0-1445 GCA_046303175.1 Flavobacteriales bacterium | reverse complement strand
CTGGCCGTAATACCCGGAATGCGTCCTTCGGGTGAGCGAAGCTGACGCAGATAGCCCACATCCAAGTGCAATACACCGAATGCAGCAGAAGTAGTATGAACGCGCGCGCTTACTGTGGAAACACTGTCGAGACCATATCCGGCACCCAATGCTGTGAATGGAACGGGAATAATGGCGCTGCCAAAACCAATCAACGGCCCACCGAGCGAACCCGTGGCTGCCCATTGCTTAGCCTTGAGCGGCTTCACCATTGTGACCGGCGAGCACGCATAAAGCGCAACCACCGCAATAAAAAGAAATGTATATCGCATGGCACAAATAAAAATCAATTTCATTCATGCCCCACACCACACTGACCTATCTCAACCCTCACAGAACTCCTACCCAGTCCTCAGTCCCTATTCTTCCTCCACCTCAAACGTCGAAACCGAAGACTCTGTCAACCCTCGCAAGTCGGACAGTTCTTTGCTCGTCAGGTTGCGCCATTTGCCTACTTGCGTATCCAATATAATATTCATGATACGCACGCGCTGGAGTCGCGTAACACCAAAGCCAAGGTATTCGCACATGCGGCGAATTTGTCGGTTGAGGCCTTGTGTGAGGATGATGCGAAAGGTGTGCTTGCCGATTTGTTCAACGAAACAGGGACGTGTGACGGTGTCGAGAATGGGAACACCCTTCGACATTTCACGCACAAACTTGTCGTTGATGGGTTTATTGACCGAGACGATGTACTCCTTCTCGTGGTTGTTGCGTGCGCGCAATATCTTGTTCACGATATCGCCGTCGCTGGTGAGCAGTATGAGCCCTTCACTGGCCTTATCGAGTCGTCCCACCGGAAAGATACGCTTCGGGTGGCCAATGAAATCTACAATGTTGTTTTTCTCGAATCGGTTATCGGTCGTGCAAACAATGCCCACCGGCTTGTTGAGAGCGATATACACATGGGCTTCATTGGTGGGACGAATGGGTTTGCCGTCGACACGTACGTCGTCGCCTTCCTTCACCTTCGTGCCCATTTCGGGCACCTTACCATTGATGGTGACGCGCCCCTCTTCGATGAGTGCATCGGCAGCTCTGCGCGAGCAAAAGCCGACTTCGGAGAGGTATTTATTGATGCGGGTTTCCAACGGGTGCAAAGGTAAATAGGATTGTAGGATTATAGGATTGTAGGGAATGAGACGCATTCCATTGAACTCTTGAATCCCCCTATAGTCCTATTATCCTATAATCCTACTATCCTTTCATCGTTGACTAATCTTCGCGCTCCGCTTCCACCTCTGTTTGATTTGCCGAAGCCCTGCTGATTTCCGTATGCCGGATTTGTCCGCCGAGGTATGCCGCGCGCGACACTACCAACAAGCTGAACAGTGACAGCACTAATACGACACGGGTGAGAAGATTCGCTTGAGCAGACTTAATCTTGGTGAGATACAGAGCCACTA
>JBKCGW010000483.1:0-13236 GCA_046303175.1 Flavobacteriales bacterium | reverse complement strand
CCACTGCCACTCATGCGCGCATACCACGCACCTTCTTGCAACAAGGTTTGAATGAGCACTTCAATCGCCGGATGATTCTTGCAAACGGTTTCTTCAAAATCGTTGGTCACAGTTTGCTGCCATACCTCTCGCGGCAAACGCTCGATTTGACGTATATCCAACGGTGAACGTCGCGGCATAATTCCACGGTAGGCTTCTGCTGTGCTCACATGAATACCGGGATGAATAATCACAACGTGCTGCCCTGAAAGTGCCGGATTAATGGGTTCAAGCAATTCGCCTCTCCCATGCACATATGCAGGTTTGTTTTCAATGAAAAACGGGCAATCGCTTCCGAGCTGCGCAGCATAAGCCTGCAATTGTTCTGTAGAAAGCTCAAGATTAAAGAGTGTATTCAGCAGTTTCAACATGTGGGCTCCGTCGCTCGAACCGCCTCCCAATCCAGCTCCTATAGGAACATTCTTCAACATGGTCGCCTCTACTCCACCAATTCCAAAATCGCGTTGCAACAAACGATATGCGCGCACACACAAGTTGGTTTCCCAATCCCCATCGATGCTTCGTCCTTGCGTGGAAAAGACAATATCGTCGCCATCCGTTCGAATAGCTTCGACCACATCACACAAACTCACAGGCAAGAAAATACTTTCGAGGTTGTGAAAACCATCAGCTCTTCGTTCGGTGACGAACAACCCCAAATTGATTTTTGCATTCGCGAAGGCAATCATGGTCTATTCCCAATAACCGAAGTTCCTGAGTTTACGTTCATCTTGACGCCAGTTCTCATCCACTTTCACGTGTGTTTTCAGAAACACTTTTTTCCCGATAAACGACTCCATATCCTTGCGGGCCTGAGTGCCCACTCGCTTCAACGGTCCGCCCTGATGTCCTATGACAATGCGCTTTTGTGATTCGCGCTCTACCAATATCAATGCAGAAATCCGAACGATGTCGGGCTCTTCCTGATACGCTTCAACGATTACCTCACTAGCGTAAGGGATCTCCTTGTCGTAATTCATAAAAATCTTCTCGCGAATAATTTCGCTTACGAAAAAGCGCATCGTTCGATCGCTAATATCATCCTTCGGAAAATACGGAGGCGACTCAGGAAGCATTCGTGTAATCTGATCGAGCAACTCACGCGTGTGAATCTTCTCCAACGCAGAAACCGGAAACACCTTCGAGTTGGGCAACGTGGCTGTCCAAAAATCGAAAAGCCGATTCACACCATCGTTGCCTACCAAATCGTATTTATTGAGAATGACAAAAACCGGAATCTTAGTCTTCTTGATTTTCTCGAGCGTGGGCCCGTGAATTTCATGCTTGTCGGCGCTATCGACAACGAGCAGAATCAAATCGGCATCGGTCAACGCCGATCCAACAGCCTTCATCATACCTTCTTGAAGCTTGTACTTCGGGTCGAGCACTCCGGGCGTATCACTATACACAATCTGATAATCGTCACCGTTGAGAATTCCCATGATGCGATGACGTGTTGTTTGGGCCTTAGGGGTTACGATGCTCAACTTCTCGCCCATTAAGGCGTTCATGAGGGTCGACTTACCCGCGTTGGGATTGCCAACGATGTTGACGAATCCTGCTTTATGCTTGTTTTCCTGCAATTTTTGAAAAGAATTGTTGCATGTGTAAAAGTAGTCTATATTTGCACCCCCAATTCGGAAGCGATGAGGGTTCTAAATTTTATATTGCGGGGTGGAGCAGTTGGTAGCTCGTTGGGCTCATAACCCAAAGGTCGTCAGTTCGAGTCTGGCCCCCGCTACTAGGAAAAGCAGGATTTTGGTCCTGCTTTTTTCGTTATAATCAAATACCATTACTTTATTTTCACGTCCAAATACATAATCGGCCATCTATGCGCAAGAAATTCAGCTACCTCTTACTGCTCACGCTAATTCACATCAATACCCATGCGCAATTCAGTATTTCCAGCATGCTTCCTGAAGAAGCCGTTGCAACTTTGATGGGTCCTGAGGTGAATTACTTCAATGTGCAATTCACAGGCGATCCCATTCAATTGGGTTGGACTTACAGTGTTCCAGGAAATTTCGAAACCCAGAATGGACTGATACTATCCACATCCGCCATACAAAATTTTTTTCCGAATATTTTCGATGGCGAACCCACACAACCCATTAACACAGAAGTTGATTTACTCACAATTGCAAACGAAGTTCCGCCTCTAATCAATCAAACTTTCTTGGTAAACGGAGTCTTTGATGTGGCCATTCTAGAGTTTGATTTCATCGCCCCAAGCGAAATCATAAATCTGAATTTCACTTACGGATCCGATGAATACCTAACGTACGTAAACTCGCAATACAACGATGTCTTCGCTATCCTCATCAGTGGTCCTGGATTGAGCGGACCTTATGCATCCCCTCTGTCCGGCTTAGGCGCTCAAAACATTGCAATTGTCCCCGGAAGCAATCCCGCACTTCCAATTACGATTTCATCGGTGAATAATACCATTAATAGTGAATATTACATAGACAACCCGGGTAATACGATAAATAACGAATTAAGTCTAACTGGCTACACGAGTCAAATTACTTCCACCTCACTATTAATCCCGGGACAAACGTATCATCTTAAACTTGCTATTGCCGATGGTAGTGACAACGGTTTAAAATCGCAGATGGTTCTGAACCTGTCATTCGATGGTGAAACCATCAATGAATCGTGCGCGGCCATTGTGCAAGAAGAGGTTGCCATCTGCCAAGGTGAAAGCACCACATTGAATGCCATTTCATCCTTTTACGATGGAATAAGCTTCGATAACGGCATCTACATTCCCGACAATCAAGGTTGCCTGGAAACAGAATTGGTTTTCGATCAATTCGGATCCACTGTAATTGATGATGTAAGCGACTTCAGCAATATTTACTTCACCATGGAGCACTCATTCGTTGGTGATATCACCATT
Organism: Flavobacteriales bacterium; assembly: GCA_046303175.1. GTDB lineage: Bacteria > Bacteroidota > Bacteroidia > Flavobacteriales_D > Sanyastnellaceae > JAIBBG01. The sequence goes on along the minus strand of JBKCGW010000483.1, from coordinate 10,295 downwards.
TCCGTAATATGTCCCGACGGCTCTGTGATGAATATTTTTCCGGAGGCAGGTGGATCAGGAACCTATTTAGGTGAGCCCATAGATGACGAATCAGGCTCGCCGGGTGTGGGTTATACATATTCTTTTTCACCAAACTCCATAGGCGGAACATGGATGGATTACCTAGCCCTTGGCGGCCCATCACCTATTCCCGCTGGCGACTATGCACCCGAAGGGTCATTCACTGACTTAATCGGTTGTCCAATCAATGGGATATGGACGCTTGAGATATGTGATATCGTCGGAGCCGACGACGGTTTCCTTTTCGAGTTCGGCATCCAATTTTCAGGCATCGGTTTGCCTTCAAATTACAGTTGGTCAACCGGTGAAACCAACCCAACCATCTCGGTTGCACCTAGTACATCAACCATGTACTATTTGTATTCGGAAGCCAACGGAATAAACTGTGTTGACTCTGTTTGGGTAAGTGTATTTGACGATGTTCAAATTAGCTCTGACTCGCCACTTGTATTATGCGGCGACAATACAACCATCAATCTAATTGCTTCCGGTGCCGATAGCTATGTATGGAGTAATGGTTCTATCGGTCCCAATTTGATTGTATCGACACCCGGAATTTATTCCGTGACAGGAATTTCAAACGCATGCTCCTCGACTGAAAGCATTACCATTACAGCCAATACCTCAGATTTATTTATAAGTGCCGATACAACCGAGTTCTGCAGTGGTGATACGGTTACGTTGTATACGACGGGGGCGATTGACTATTTATGGAGCAATGGTGCTACCTCAGAATCCATTCAAATTAGCTCAGGAGGCGTATACTCTGTGGTTGGAATAGATGCTTTGGGTTGTGAATACACTTCCAATAGTGTGTTCATCACTGAATATCCAATAGACCTTTCCATCTCATCATCGTCTTCGGGCATATGTGATGGCCAATCGGTCGTATTGAGTATCGACCCCGGAAACCAAGTTGAATGGAGCACCGGTGAAAGTACCTCCAGCATTATTGTGACCAATCCGGGAAGCTATTCGGCCACTGTTTTCAATGGACCTTGCTCGGGAACTACGGATGTGATTACATTAAATCTTGGAGCTACTCCTTCCGTTAGCGCCGAATCGCTGGAGGATTCCTTGTGCATCAATGACCCTGCTGCTTTGCTTCTGGGATCACCTGTTGGTGGAATTTGGAGTGGAATAGGTGTTGAAGGAAATTTTTTCGTTCCGGAAATAACAGGAATATTCACCGTGACGTACTCTTATACCAATGATGAAGGATGCACGGGAACGGCTGAAGACAGTATTGTCGTGTATGATTGTAATGGAGTGTATGAATATTTCACTCTTCCCGAATTCAACATATTCCCGAATCCTGCCAATGAGATTCTCTTCGTGAATTGCACTAGGTATCTAAACAACTATACCATCGAAATAATGGACATGAGCGGTCGATTAGTATACAGCACGGCCAATATCAACGGTAATACTGCAATAGACATCTCCACTATTGCACCCGGACATTATACAATCCGTCTTCTTGTGGATTCATCGAAGCTAGTCATTCCAATAATTAAATTGTAAAGTACATGTGCTTTGATGATGGCGAGTCGAATTACCCCCCCAGGATCGACCGCTAATTTACTTCTGTGCTCTGCTGTACAACCAGGCTCCAATGCCCATAAACAAGACGTTGGGAACCCAGACGGCAAGCCATGCAGGGAAGCCCAGATTCATTGCACTCACAGTAGTCATTCGAGATACAAATACGAATACGAAACCGATAATTACGGCAACCATCAGATGAGCGCCTATGCCTCCACGCTGCTTGCGCGATGCAACAGAAACACCTATCAGTGTCAATACGAAAATGGAAAACGGAGATGCTGTTCGATTGTACAACTCAACTTCGAACTCAGCTACACGACCCGACCCACCCAAGCGCTGAGCCTCGATAAATTCAGTTAACTCTGCATACCCCATTGCCGAAGTAATTTCGGATCGCAAACCGAAATCCTGCTCATCCATGGGTAAGATGGTGTCAATCTGAGCGCGCATTTGCAGTGTCTCAGCACCCCGCTCATCATATGTTCGAATTTGAGCATTCATAATTCGCCAATCCTTCGATTCAGGCGAATAACGAGCGCTCGCTGCTATGAGCTTATAGGTCAGTTTACCATCCTGCCATTTCTCAAGCGAAAAATTATCGCCCGAAATAGTCTCCGGATGAAAGGCATAGAAGTAAGCAATGGTTCCCGGCTCAATTTCGCGATGAATATTTTTCTCGGCAACGGTTATCGGATCCTTCATGTAATTCACCTCAAACTCATACTTCTGTCGATTCGCTTTGGGAACAATAACATGCGACAAAAAAAGCAAGATGGCAACCAAGAAACCAGAGGCAATGAAGTAAGGCCTGATGAAGCGACCATAACTAATTCCCCCACTCAAAATAGCAATAATTTCAGACTGTTGAGCTAGTTTACTCGTGAACCAAATGATGGTCAAAAAAACGATGAACGAACTGAGCAACGTACCGAAATAAAAACAAAAATTGACATAGTAATCAGTAACAATGCGATACCAAGGCGCACGTGCATTCAACAACTCATCAATGTTCTCACTTACATCGAAGACCACCGCAATAAGCACGAAGGCTCCAATCATGAAAAAGAAAGTACCTAGGAATTTTTTGATGATATAGAGATCGAGCTTCTTGATCATCACAATCGCTGCATCAATTTGGTTACCATTTCATTCTTCCAAGAAGCAAAGGTGCCCTCTATAATTTTCTCTCTTGCCTTGCGCACCAAGCGCAGATAGAAATTCAAATTATGCAGGGTTCCTATTTGCATAGCCAGAATTTCCTCTGAAGCAAATAGGTGACGCACATAAGCCTTGCTATAAAAGGAGTCCACGAAACTTTCGCCATCCGGATCCAAAGGAGAAAAATCGCGCTCCCATTTTTTATTGCGCATGTTCATGATACCATTCCATGTAAACAACTGTCCGTTGCGTGCATTGCGTGTTGGCATCACGCAATCAAACATATCGACTCCCAGTGCTATCGACTCAAGTATGTTGGCGGGTGTACCTACACCCATGAGATATCGAGGTTTATCATGAGGTAAAATGCTACACACCAAATCCGTCATTTCGTACATCAACTCATGCGGCTCACCTACACTTAGTCCTCCAATCGCATTTCCTTCTGCATTCTTGGAGGCTACATATTCTGCACTTGCCTTTCTTAAATCACGATAAACAGAACCCTGTACGATTGGAAACAACGCTTGATGGTGTCCATAGATTGGCTCTGTTTCATGAATTCGCGCAAAACAGCGATCTAGCCAATGATTGGTAATCTGCAACGACTTTCGAGCGTAATCCTCATCGCATGGATAAGGCGGACACTCATCAAATGCCATGATGATATCAGCACCTATCGTGCGTTGAATGTCCATTACATTCTCCGGTGTAAACAAATGTGCAGAACCATCAATGTGCGACTTGAACTTCACTCCTTCCGGAGTGATCTTTCGATTACCGCTCAAGGAATACACTTGATATCCCCCACTATCCGTCAAGATGGGGCGATCCCAACCATTGAATGCATGAAGGCCACCGGCCTCACGAAGAATTCCCGTCCCGGGCCGCAAATACAGGTGGTAGGTGTTGCCTAGAATAATCTTGGCATCCACATCCTCCTTTAAATCTTGTTGAGTGATTGCCTTAACGGTACCCGCCGTTCCAACAGGCATAAAAATGGGTGTTGGTATTTCACCATGATCAGTTTGCAGCACCCCCGCACGTGCATTACTCCCCGAATCCTTCGCTTTCAACTCAAATAAATGCGCCATGCTTTTTGTTTCGTGTACCTCTTAAGTATGAATAGTTTTAGTTGCGCAGATATGACACCAACCTGTCACAAGCAAGCTTCATGGAAGCATTGGAGATGTTCTGTCCCAGCCCTGATCCCACAATCAAGCTCTCAGGTGTTTTACCTTCCTGTGTGAACTTTTTTATAGCAGGCTCTATGCATGAGGTAAAATAATTCGACTTTGCCGACTCATAAATAAATAACGGGGATCTTGCGATGTAAGGAATCGTTACCGCCAAGTTGCTCTCACCAAATCCCATCACAAAATCCTTTGTATTGCGCTCAATCGGAAATTGCGAAAGCAAATAACCTTTTGTTTCGGGTGCTGCATTTATGAAAGCACTGCGCAGCACTATACTTGTGTGCGCTGCAGTTATTCTCAAAGCTGCTCTGCAGCCAATACCTTCGCCGATAATGGCCAACATAGCATTGGTTAATCCGTAATTTCCCATCATGTTCTTTTGTATCGTCGGAACTTCTTTCAACACACGATCCACCAACTGGTCATATCCGGAATACAACAATTTCTTCCTACTCAAATCACTGTAGCTCAAATCAACATCAGCAACCAACATTCCCTCACTAACCAACTGCTGAATAATGACATCGATTGCTCCGTTCGAACTTCTATTCCAAGGGGAATCACGAAAAACTAAAACACCGATAGATTTCGCATTAACCTCTGCAGGGACATAGTAGTTAACCTTGATATTATCGCCGTTGGAGGCTAACACATATTCCGTTACAGGATCAATGCTCGTTGCAATCTCATGCTTACCAAAAGGTTTAAGCTCACGATTAGCCACGTTGTAATGATAGTAGATTCGTCCAATGCCCGGATTCAAGGTACTCACAATCCAAATGTTACCCGACAAATCCGAATTCACTACATCAAATCCTAGTGTGGTTGGTAGTTTTTCCATGATCGAGCTCAACACCGGCTTAAACTCCGCGTCGATTGCCTCAAAACCTCTTTCTGCTCCATCATACCAAACCATGATAGGCTTTGCAGATTGAAATGAAAAAAGGACCTTTTGTATATCGCATTTTTCCTTTTCATAAATAATCTCCTCTTCTTTTGCTTGGCGCATATCCATGGTAACAAGAGCCATGTTATTGCGATTCAAATCACTCAATGCGTAAATCTTCGCTTCCGATTTGGACGCAAGTGCCAAACCCTTCAAAGAACACAATCCTCTAATAGAACCAAGCTTTTCGCCACCATCCAATGTAGAATTCAAAAACATGGATCCGTCGTCAGCCATTTGAATAGAATACGTGCCTCCATTTGCGAATCCCTCCACCCAACTCACACCGTGTCCGGAAGCAGTATGCTTCAGCTCGCTCATTCCCGGCAAAATAGAAAACACTTTAGTGGATGTAACATCGTCCGCATTTCGGATGAGCAAGGTTGTTCCATTGTTGTAATGATGGGTATCCAAAAACTTAATCCAAACAGCCGTGCTGGTTAAGCGACTATGAAACTTTTTAAATACGTCATAACGATGCAGTTCACTGGCTACTTCGCCATCGCCCGTGGAATAAACAATTGCATCGTCACCAACCCACCGGAAATCAACCACGTTAGCTTGCTCCTCCTTAGACACACGTGTTTCTCTTCCACCGTTTATGTTATCCCAATACAACACCCAACGCTTCCCTTCATATTTCACATAAACAACTCCTTTACCTGAAGGTGAAACTTGAAATCCAGACAAATCTCCGGTGAAATATTCCTTTGATTCTTCTTTCTTACTGCCATCAGCAGGGGAAAAAACCTGAGCATTAACTGAAGTGGAGATGGAACAGATTAGTGCCATCCACATGAAATGGATATTGATTCGCATAGTTGTAAAAAATTGAATGAACGCTAAAAATACAATGAACAATCAAGATTCAAATAGAAAGAAAATAGACCAAAAATTATTTTTTTCAGGATATACCCCCTAAAAAACACCCCCGTTGATATTTTTTTTCGCTTTTTGGAAAGTATACCCCCTATTTTTGCGGTCGAAATTTCAATTTTAACAACAAAAACACCAACCACATGTCGTCAACTCGATTTCAAGCACTCTCCGAATTGCACGAACGCAAACCCATCCGCACCGAAGTAACCGGTGTGCGCATCAGCGAATATTTCGGTGCAAATGTGTTCTACTATCACAAAATGCGCGAGTACCTCACCGATGATGCATATGACAAACTGATGGACTCCATTAATAGCGGTTCGCGAATTGACCGACAAACAGCCGATCACGTGGCTGCGGCGATGAAAGAGTGGTCCATTCAAAAAGGTGTTACTCACTATACTCACTGGTTTCAACCTTTGACAGGTACCACAGCCGAAAAGCACGATAGCTTTTTCAAACCCCTTACCGATGGACGAGCGTTGGAGAAATTCGACGGCAGTATGCTCGTGCAACAGGAACCGGACGCATCTTCGTTCCCCAATGGTGGTTTGCGCAACACCTTCGAGGCAAGAGGATACACCCTTTGGGATCCTTCTTCACCTGCATTCATCGTTGGTAACACGCTTTGCATTCCAACCATTTTCATTTCATACACAGGTCATGCCCTCGACTACAAAATGCCTTTACTCCGGGCGTTGCATGCTGTAGATAATGCAGCAACAGGTGTATGCCAATATTTTGACAAGGACGTCAACAAGGTATCCGTTACCCTTGGCTGGGAACAAGAGTATTTCCTTGTGGATAGCTCATTGTTTAATGCACGACCTGATATTGCTATGACTGGACGCGCCTTGTTTGGTGCTCGTCCGGCAAAAGGTCAGCAGCTGGAAGACCATTACTTCGGAAGTATCCCGGAACGCGTGATGGCTTTCATGCAGGAATTTGAATATGAATCTCATTTATTGGGAATACCGGTTACTACGCGTCACAACGAAGTAGCACCAAACCAATTCGAGCTTGCGCCTATGTTTGAAGAAGCCAACCTCGCCAACGACCACAATCAGTTGGTGATGGACGTGCTCGAGAAAACAGCCCGTAAACACAACTTCCGCATTCTGTTGCACGAGAAACCTTTTGAAGGTGTAAACGGAAGCGGCAAACACAACAACTGGGCGCTCAGCACCAACACAGGCGTAAACCTATTGAAGCCGGGCAAAAACCCAAAGACCAACCTGCAGTTCCTTACCTTCTTCGTGAACACCGTAGCGGCCATCCACGAAAACGCTGACGTGTTGCGTGCATCGATTGCCACTGTCGGAAACGACCACCGCTTGGGTGCCAACGAAGCTCCTCCGGCTATCATGTCTGCTTTCCTGGGTGAACACTTAAGCCGCATGCTCGATGATCTCGAGAAGAACATCAAAGCAGGAAAAATGACTCCCGAGGATAAAACCGATCTCAAACTCAACATCGGCAAACTTCCACAAGCATTGCTCGATAATACCGACCGCAATAGAACTTCGCCTTTTGCTTTCACCGGAAACAAATTTGAGTTCCGTGCTGTTGGAAGCAGCGCTAACTGCGCCAACGCAATGATTGTGCTCAACACGATCGTAGCAAACCGTCTTATTCAGTTCAAGAAAGATGTAGATACTCGCATCAACAAAGGCGATGATAAAGACGAAGCTATCTTGAAAGAATTGCAGCGCCTTATCAAAATCAGCAAGCCAATTCGCTTCGAAGGAAACGGATACGGTGATGAATGGGTAAAAGAAGCAGCCAAGCGTGGATTGAGCAACCTGAAAGACACTCCAAGTGCTCTGAAAGTGTGGAAGAACAAAGAGGTCAACAAAATGTTTGAGACCCTCAACGTTCTCACTCCCGAAGAAATTCATGCGCGTTACGAAATCGAGGTAGAAACCTATGTGCGCAAGCGTGAAATCGAAGCTCGTGTTACAAACGACATGGCTGTGAACCACATCATTCCTGCTGCTATCGACTACCAAACAAAGTTGATTGACAACGTACTCGGACTGAAAGAAGTATTCGCTGCTGCGGAAGCCAAGGCACTTTCTCGCACACAAACTGATCTTATCAAGCAAATTTCTATTGAAATCAACAGCATAAAAGATGCGCTTGATAAAATGAATGCGGAACGCACCAAAGCTTCGAAAATGGATATCGAAAAGCAGGCAGAAGTGTACAGCAATAAAGTAAAACCTCTCATGGATAACGCACGCGACGCAGCCGACAACCTCGAACTTATTACAGAGGACGAGTCGTGGCCGTTGCCTAAAATGCGCGAACTTTTGTTTACTCGATAATTGGGATTTGTTAATGAAAAAGGCTGCCAATTGGCAGCCTTTTTTTTATGCTATTGAAATGATTAAATCGTTCTTCCAGGATAAACGAGCAACGCTTCTCTCAACACTGTCACCGCAGCTTGAAGTGACTCTTTATTTAAAACATACGCCAGTCGAACTTGCTTGCGACCCGGCTCCGGCTTCGAATAGAAACCTGTTGCAGGAGCCATCATTACCGTTTGATTGTTGTACTCAAATTTTTCAAGCATCCATTGACAAAAGGCATCGCTATCATCAATCGGCAACTCTGCAATGCAGTAGAATGCGCCCTTAGGCTTCGGACATTTTACTCCCGGAATAGAGTTCAAACCATCCACTAAAATATTTCTGCGCTCCACATACTCTTCTACTACACCATCGAAATACGACTGAGGTGTTTCCAACGCGTACATCGAAGCCATTTGACCAAATGTGGGCGGTGATAATCGTGCTTGTGCAAACTTCATTGCCGCTGACATCACATCCTTGTTCCGTGTAATCATGGCACCAATTCGCGCACCGCACATGCTGTAACGCTTGCTCACACTATCAATCATGATAGCATGCTGCTCCAGACCCTCCAAATTCATAACGCTGCTTGGAACCGCGCCATCGTATGCGAACTCACGATACACTTCGTCGGCCATCAAAAACAAATCATGCTTTTTCACCACATCACGAAGCTGATTCAATTCATCCTGACTATACAGATACCCTGTTGGATTGCCCGGGTTACATATCAAGATTCCCTTCGTGCGTGGAGTAATCAGTTTCTCAAATGCCTCAATAGGTGGCAGTGCAAAACCGGTGTCAATTGTGCTCATAACAGGAACAACCGATACACCTGCCATCACTGCAAACCCGTTGTAATTGGCGTAAAAAGGCTCAGGTATGATCACCTCGTCACCCGGATTGAAACAGGTCATGAATGCAAACACCAAGGCCTCGCTTCCTCCTGTGGTTACCATTATTTGCTCGGGACTCAACTCTATTGACTTGGATGCGTAATAGGCCGTCAATCCCTGGCGATATGCAGCGATTCCATCGCTGTTGCTGTATTCCACAACCTTCAAATCAAGTTCCTTCATTTTCGAGCGAACCACCTCGGGCGTTTCAATATCGGGTTGACCAATATTCAAATGATACACCTTGCGGCCTTGCTTTTTAGCGGCCTCTGAAAATGGAACCAGTTTACGAATAGGCGAAGCGGGCATCGAAACCGCCTTAGAAGATATACTTGGCATACGTGTTTTATTTAACCCAACAAATGTACATGCTCACTCGTTGACACAAGCAAGATCACAATTCCTTCCACATAAAATGATGGGGTCCAATAAGTGGAACCTCATACACATCGTCAAACTTCTGAAATCCCAAACTCGTGTAAAACGGCACTGCACGCAGACGGGCATCGCACCACAACACCTCTGCCCCAAGCACTCGAAGATGCTGTTCTGCAAACGTTATGAGTGCATCGCCGGCATGTAGTCGTCGAAAATCAGCATCGGTGGCCATGGCCCTCAACCGACATTGTTTGGCGTGTGAAAGACGATTGGAAGTCAACGAAAAAAAAGATCCTATGCTAATCAGTCGTTCTTCAGCAAATACCCCCACATGAAACGCGTCCTCCCGATTATCAATATCGATTACGCATACTTCGGGTGACGCCAAATGAGGCCACAACACGCGATGACGCAATGATTGTGTCTCGGTTGGTTCTATGAATCGAGCTGTCAAATTCATCAAGCCATGCTTCCTTCTTTGAGCTTCTCGGTGTTTTCGGCCAGCTTCAGCGCCTCAATAATTTCAGCTACTTCACCATTCATAACTGCATCCAAATTGTAGAGCGTGAGATTAATTCGATGATCGGTTACACGCCCTTGCGGATAATTGTAGGTACGAATCTTTGCGCTGCGATCTCCCGTGCTAACGAGTGACTTTCGCATGCGAGCTCGTTCTTCTTGTCTTCTATTTACCTCGGCCTCAAAGATGCGTGTGCGCAACATGGTCATGGCCTTTTCCTGGTTCTCATGCTGTGAGCGACCCTCCTGACATTCAACCACAACCCCTGTAGGAATGTGTGTTAAACGAACCGCCGACTCGGTTTTGTTTACGTGCTGACCTCCCGCACCACTCGCACGATATGTATCTCGGCGTATATCG
>JBKCGW010000482.1:0-4613 GCA_046303175.1 Flavobacteriales bacterium | reverse complement strand
ATGTTGGGGTGCCGATATCTATTGTTCCGCTGAAAGAAGAACACTCGATGGTCTGGCTAGCGGGAACATTCGAAGCTACAGGAGCTGTAGAGTCAATCAGGTTAACCACCCGAGTCACGGTGCTGATGTTACCGCAGTCGTCAATGGCAGTGTAAACGGTAGTCAATATTGTACTGCATCCATTCTGTTGAAAGGTTATATTCTCAGATACTGATAAATCTATGTCGCAGTTGTCAGACCAAAGAGGGAAGTATGGCGGTATACTAAAGCCGCAATCACCTGATAGAGGTGCTGGAGGGTTTGAACAAACCGGCGCCTGTTCGTCGACCCTGGTGACTATTCTAGAAACGACGGTTCTGTCATTGCATGAATTGATACCAATCCATTGTTGCAGGATTTGAGCGTTGCAGCCTTCACTTAATACTGAGTCAATTTGAGTGACAATTACCGGCGAGCCATCGGGCATGAAGAAACCCGGGTCGAAGGCGGGGAGTGGCTCATCGCATGAAAGCGTTAAGTCCGACGGGATGAGGGTTGATTGAGGTAGGTCTGAGCAGTTGTCATTTGCATCGCAGATGCCGTCGTTGTCGGCGTCAGCGAAGGTACCGAAGCATGAGCAGTCGGCGAGGATGATGTCGTTTATCGTGCAGGGGTTGTTGTCGTCGCAAGGCACAGAAGGGCAGTTATCGTTTGCATCACAAATACCATCGTTGTCAGCATCTGAGAATGTTCCTGCACAAGAACAATCATAGAGAATGATATCATTAACAGTGCATGGATCGAGGTCATCACATGCTGAGCCATACTCCAATACGTTTACATTTATACTGCCGTTTGAAGTGCAGCCGGTTTGCTGATTGGTTAATTGCAAGTTGAACATGACATTTGGTGAGGTGATACTATTTGTCACCCGACTAAATAAATTAGTTCCTGAACTAGTCCCATTTATATCACTAGCAGGTGTCCAGCTAGTTGTAAAATTTTGCGGAGGCAAAAACCTCAATGCAAATGGGCTGGATATTGGTGCGGTTGATGAAAAAGCAGAAGCACCAATCCAACCCCCGGGACCATTAACACCAATTATTTTATTGCGTGTAACTGTGGAACTTGTAATATGAACTTCAATTATACCTGTAGCCTCGTAAATACATGTATTATAAACTGACCTATTTAAATTGTTATATTCACGAACTCCATTCCATTCCACAACGAAAACTCGATTTCCGGGAAAACCATATGTGCCATAGCTTATAATACCAGAAGTTGCAATTTGATCTGTTGCTAATGCTGCAATCATTGGATTTGGTTCTGTGGGGTTTGGAAGACTTGTAAAAGTGTAGTCTGATAATGCCGCCGAATTGAAGCCACCAAATAGCAATGTCCCATTTGTCCCTATGTTACAGTTAGTATAATTCGTGCCGAAAAAATTGAATGAGAATCCTATTGGTATGTTCCCCCAGCCTCCATCATCTAGACTTCCCGAGGATAGGGGCACCAATATGATACCATCATTACTAAGCACTGTATTACCTGATTTAGGATTTGGAGCAATAGGGATATAAGAAAAGTTTACTGCACTCAATCCTGAATTTATGGTTGTAGTCCCTCCGGAGCAGACAATCGATGGAGAAGCGGTCATTATCGGTGTAGGGATTTCCAAAACATTAATCGACTGACTTACCGTGCGAGCGCAACCAGTTGTTGTATCGGTTACGGTGTAAGTATAAGCGGCACTTTGCTCTATTGTCCAATCAGCTGTAGTACTTGTTTGGTTTGTAAGAATTCCTGATTCCCCAGCACCGACGTCCCACACAAAGGTATCGTAAGGGTTAGCACCGATAATAGTAGCTGTCAATGACGAAGTACCGCCTGTACCACACAATAGTGGTGGGAAAGCAGCAACCGTAGGAGTTGGGAATCCCGCCTCTACGAAGTAATCTGCAGTTGTGTTGGTCAAACCTGAGAATGAACAGGTAGCAGTACCACGGTAGTACGTGCTGTTGATAACAGCTGCAGGAGTGTTGTAGGTAGAACCTGTAGCACCTGAGATGTTATTGAATGTAACACCATCGGCAGAAGAAGCCCACTGGTAGGCAACACCTGCACCCAATTGAGCACCTGCATCCATGGTAAGGTTTACCACAGAGCCAGAGCAACCCAAGGTTGTGGGAGCAGCTGCTGCAGAGGCACCGATAACAGGAGTACCTGAGCAAGGAACGATCACCGCGATGTTGTCGAGGTGGAAGTCAATGTCAGGTGAAGTAGTTGATGTAGTAGCAACAAAAGCAACCTGAATAGTTTGGCCTGCATATGAGTTCAAGCTTACATATTCAGTAGCACCTGCTGTGCTGTAAGCAGCAGCACCAGTGTAAGTCTTGATGATGTTTGCACTGCTCCAGGTAGTACCGAAGTCAGTAGAAACAATTACGCGAACAGCGTGAGTACCTAGGTCAGCAACAGCACCTGTAGCGTTGTAGGTAGTAACCGCCATGCTGTAGCCAAGAGCCCAGTCGCCTGCACCCAAGGTGATAGGCTCTGTAATTACCCACGCATTGTTGGTACCGTACAAGTTAATCTTGAAGCCTGTGTTACCCGCAACGTTGGCGAAGTTTCCACTTCCCCAGTTGTTGGTACCGGTTGTAACGGTTGAGTTACCCGACAAGTTGATAGCACCTGTCGCCTCGCGCCAGCATGTTGGCGTGCCGGTTGGAGTCAAATTATAGGCCGTAGCAAACGTTTGTGAGAACGGAGCCACAGAAGGCGTACAAGGTGTAGTGAAAGCAGTAGCTGTAGACCAGCCGCTGAGGTCACCTCCACCGCAATCGGTGCGGATGTATGCGCTGTAGGCTGTGTTGGCAGCAAGCGTTCCTGCACTGATAGCAGCTGAGTTGGTTGGGTTAGCAATAGTCCCTGAAGTTACCAAACCGGCAGCACCCGACCCCGCAGCACCTGACGTACGAATTTCGTATTCGTAGTTGGTAGGTGTACCTGCTGTTGGGTTCGTCCAAGAAAGTGTACCACCGGTAGCACTTGAAGGAGTGTACAACAAAGCAGAAGGCGAAGCACACGTCAACGCCGTAACACGGAAGTTATCAATGTTGATATCGTCGGCACCGAAGTCACCAATGGCGCGAACACGAATCACAGAAGTAGCTGTACCGGCTGTGTTGCTGGAAAAGGTATTCCAATTGTTACCTGCTTGGCCGATATTCGACCCTACTTGCGTAAACGTAGCACCAGCGTCGCCGGAGTAAAATACTTGTATCACATCCGAACCCGATGGGTTGTTGTGCAAGAACTGAACGTTGTAAAGACCGATAGGACTAGAACTCATATCGAGGTAGAAGTCCATATCACCATACGAACCTGCAGAACAATCAAACGAGTGGAAACGAGCACCCGGAGCAACGGCAGCTCCGCTGTAGGTTGCCGTTTGTCCACCTGTACCACCCCAGCCGACCGTAGAAGTGAAGCCAGACACAAGGTTTGTACTTGCGCGCCAGGTCACGTCACCGCGGCTTGGCCAAGTGCGCATGTTTGTACCTGCGACATCCGCTGTGTTCAATGCGTTGGTCCAAGTAGTAAAGTCTTGGAGGAAAGGGAGCGTCGCATATGATGCTGCGCTCCAAGTTGAACCGGGTGTCCAAGTGAATGTCAAACCTGACGCAGGAACGGTCGTACCGCCTGTTGTACCCAATGTGCAAGAGCTGGTTGCACCTGTTCCACCGGTTAGAGCCGTCCAGGTGGTTCCTGTACGGTTGCTTAGATCGGAACTTTCACCACCTTTCAAACCCACTTGACCTGTGGCTGTTGCAGTTGCCCATGCGGTAGTACCGTAGACAATCTGCACCACGTTGGTGGTTTCAGAAATGCGAATTTGAAAGTTGAGGCGCTGGGTTGTGGCTGTTGTAGAAACACCCACATCCTGGAATTGCACCACGAACGTACGGTTGGGAGAAGCTCCCAACGTCTCGTAGCGAATTTCAGGCGTTGCCCCTGCTACAGCGCTTGCGCGAAGGTTAGCAGCGAAACCCGCAATTGCACCTTCGTACGCAGGGTTCACGTTAGAAGACAAACCTGTATAGGTTGTCGTCAACGGAGCGTTTGCACCGAACGTAATAAAACCGTTGTTCGAAATACGCACGGTTGAGTATGTGCGGTTGTTGTACAAAAAGTTAAATCCGATGTTCACGGCTGAAGAAACTGCATCCGTGTTGAGCGTTCCGGCTGATTGGTACACTGTACCACCGGTAATCGCCGTGTACGTACCACTGGATTGTGCGAATGCGTAGGCTGTCGTACCTGCCAATGCCGTACCGGCAACGGTAGAGGTTCCGTTTGGAGGACCTACTTGCGCAACAACCCCTGTAGTCGAGAGCACCGTAAGGAGCGCAAGACCACACACAGAACTCAGAAAGCGCAAGCGCGCTGCTAGAGATTTGTAAATGATTGTCATTTGATTTGGTTTAATTGGTAATTTTTGATTGTTTGGTTGAAGGGTCGCAATGCACAAGCGCTGATTAGGCCGCCACTACTCCCGAGTTGTTTTGGTTAATCCTTCTCGTCGAATGAAGTATTTAAAATTTGATTTAAGGTATTTAAGCAACTAGTTA
>JBKCGW010000481.1:0-4433 GCA_046303175.1 Flavobacteriales bacterium | reverse complement strand
GTCCACAGCTGATTGCGTTGCGCTGTGCTGCTTTGAAGTGCTGCACGCATGCGAGTTGCTTGTCCTTGCGTAAACATGCGGCTGCAGTAAGAATACTCCATGTAGTTCTGCACATTGTCTTGCGCGCTGCCACAAGATGCTCCGTTAATGTTACAACTGGTCCAACCGATGGTGTTGGGTGTGTCGGTCACGTTATCGTCGAAATCGCAATTACTGGCTTCGCCGGGCGAATTGGTGGGCCCCCACGTGTGGTACAAGTTCAGCCAGTGTCCTATTTCGTGTGTGAGTGTGCGTGAGCGAATGGGCGAGCTGGTGCCTATGGAGCCCACATAATCGCTGCGCATAACGATACCATCTTCGAGCGCGCCCCAATTGCCATTGACGTCACCGGGAAGGTTGGTGAACCCTGCAATACCGCTGCCTATTTCGGCGCATACCCATATGTTGAGGTAGCTGTTACGAGGCCAATACGACAAGGCCTTCATATCTGAATTGGTGCCATCATTCGTGAGTGGACTTACTATGCGATTAACACCGCTGTGGCAATTGCCATCGGGGTCGATGGTAGCCAAGCGAAACTCGATGTAGGTGTCGGCCGCAATGTCGTCGAAAGCATCAACTATATCGGCTGTATCCGCATTGAGTTTGCGGAAATCACGATTGAGGATGTTGATGGCGTCGTTAACTTGTTCCTGGTCGATGTTCTCGTTTCCGTTTTCGTGGATGATATGAAAAACCACGGGAATGATATACACTTGATTGTTTCCCCCGCGCTGACCTTCCTGTTCCTGTGTGAAACGCTCCAGCTCACGCGTATCCCGTTCGCAGGCAGCCTGAGCATGTGGGTGGCGCGCAAATAGGCGCTCACGAGCTGCGGTTTGTCCGCAGAAGAACGTTTCGTGCTGCTGAGCTGTTGCTTGCAGAGCTAGAAAGGAAAGGAGTACGAGGTAAATGTTTTTCATGGATTCGTAGGAACGTGTGTCAAAAGTACGATGAGGACGTCTAGACAGATACAGATAACAAACGCAATCCCCTAACTCTTGGGTGTTTTGCGGTTTCTGTGCGTACTTTTGCAGCCCGTTTGAATATACCCATGAGTCAGAAGCACATACGTAATTTTTGCATCATCGCACACATCGACCACGGCAAGAGCACCTTGGCCGACCGTTTATTGCAGGTTACCAAAACCGTTGATGAGCGCAAACTCGTTGCACAAACGCTCGATGATATGGATCTGGAGCGCGAAAAGGGCATTACCATCAAGGCTCACGCTATTCAGATGAACTACACCTACAAGGGTGAAAAGTATGTGCTGAACCTCATCGATACTCCCGGCCACGTTGACTTCTCCTACGAGGTGTCGCGTTCGATTGCGGCGTGTGAAGGTGCGCTACTCATTGTGGACTCAACCCAGGGTATTCAGGCGCAAACCATCTCGAATTTGTACTTGGCTCTTGAGCACGACTTGCACATCATTCCGATTCTGAACAAACTCGATTTACCAAACGCTGAACCGGAAGTAGTAAAAGACCAAATTGTCGATCTCATTGGTTGCGATCGCGATGAAATCATTCACGCTTCAGGAAAGACTGGTCAGGGGGTTGATGATATTCTGGCCGCAATATGTGAGCGTATCCCTTCACCACAAGGTGACCCGAACGCCCCTCTGCAAGCGATGATCTTCGACTCTGTGTTCAACTCGTTCCGCGGAATCATTGCGTACTACCGAATGAAAAACGGTGTGCTTCGCAAAGGCGACAAGGTAAAGTTCATGAACCTCGATACGGTGTATGCGGCAGATGAAGTGGGTATCATGGGCCTTACGCTGCAACCGCGCGATGAAGTGCGCGCAGGCGACATCGGATACATCATCTCAGGAATTAAGAAGGCAACGGAAGTAAAAGTGGGTGATACCATCACACACCTCGAAAATCCGTGCACAGAAGCAGTAAAGGGCTTTGAGGAAGTGAAGCCCATGGTGTTTGCGGGGGTTTATCCGGTAGATACCGATGACTACGAAGACTTGCGTGCTTCGATGGAGAAACTTCAATTGAACGATGCATCGCTTGTGTTTGAACCAGAGAGTTCGCAAGCGCTAGGCTTCGGTTTCCGTTGCGGATTCTTGGGCATGTTGCACATGGAGATTATCCAGGAACGCCTCGAGCGCGAGTTCAACATGACGGTGATTACGACCGTTCCCAACGTGTCGTATTATGCCTACACTTCGAAAGGACAAAAACTGGAAATACACAACCCATCTGAACTTCCTGATTCCAACAAGTTGGATTCTGTGGAAGAGCCATACATCAAGGCGCAGATTATCACCAAGGGTGATTTTGTGGGAGCAGTGATGACCTTGTGCATCGAGAAGCGTGGTGTTATCGTGGGTCAGACCTATTTGACTTCCGACCGCGTAGAGCTCACGTTCGAAATGCCTCTGGCTGAAATTGTATTTGATTTTTACGATCGTTTGAAAACGATTTCGAAAGGATATGCTTCGTTTGACTATCACCCTATCGGCTATCAGCAAAGCGATTTGGTGAAGATGGATATTCTGTTGAACGGCGATCAAGTGGATGCTTTGTCTGCATTGATTCACCTCGATCACGCGTTCGATTTGGGTAAGAAGATTTGTGTCAAACTAAAGGAACTCATACCGCGCCAGCAATTCGAAATTGCTTTGCAGGCTGCCATTGGAGCGAAGATCATCGCTCGTGAAACTATCAGCGCACTGCGTAAGGACGTTACAGCAAAATGTTACGGAGGTGATATTTCGCGTAAGCGTAAACTCCTTGAAAAGCAGAAAGAAGGTAAGAAGCGCATGCGCCAGGTAGGAAGCGTGGAAGTGCCGCAGGAAGCGTTCCTTGCTGTGTTAAAATTAAACTCTTAAAATTGAAGGTTGAAAGTTGCAAGTTGAAGGTTTTTGGCGTGCGGTAACTTTCAACCTGCAACTTTCAACTTTTAACCCTTAAATCAACCCATGTCGAATAACGATATCATGAAAAAACTGCGCGTAGCATTGAAGCTGCGCGATACAGAGATTGTCAAGATTCTGAAACTTGCTGAATTCGACATGACCGAGTCTGAACTCGGTGCCATCTTCCGCAACGAGGACCATCCGAAGTACAAGGAATGTGGCGACCAATTGTTGCGCAATTTTTTGAATGGTCTAATCATTCACATGCGCGGTCCGATGCCTGCAGACAAGTCTGCGGGAGAAGCGAAGCCACAAACTGAAAAGCCAAAGCAACCAAAGCCGGAGAAAAAGCAGTTGCACTTTAAGAAGCGCTAGTTGAAAGTTGAAGGTTGAAAGTTTTTGGAGTGCAGTAACTTTCAATTTTCAACCTTCAACATTTCAACCTATTCTTTAATCCCCACCAAATCCATCATAAACGCATACTCCAGCGCCACTTCTTTCAGCGCCTCGAAACGTCCGCTCTTGCCGCCGTGTCCTGCGTCCATGTTACACCAGAAGAGCAAATGGTTGTTGTCGGTTTTGTAGTCGCGCAACTTCGCTACATACTTCGCGGGTTCCCAGTATTGCACTTGGCTGTCCCAGTATCCTGAGGTAACCAGAATGTTTGGATAGGCTTTTTTCTCGATGTTGTCGTATGGTGAATACGACTTCATGTAGTCGTAATACTCCTTGTTTTTCGGGTTACCCCACTCGTCAAACTCAAAGGTTGTAAGCGGAATGGTTTCGTCGAGCATGGTGGTGATGACGTCCACAAATGGCACTGCGTTTACAACACCACGCCACAAATCGGGGCGCATATTGCAGATGGCACCCATCAGCAATCCGCCGGCGCTGCCGCCCATGGCGAATAATTTCTCTTTGCTGGTATAGTTGTTTGCAATCAAATGCTCGGCGCAATTGATGAAGTCGGTGAATGTGTTTTTCTTCTTCAACAATTTGCCATCCTCATACCAATGGCGACCCATCTCTTGTCCGCCGCGGATGTGTGCAATGGCATACACGAAGCCGCGATTGAGCAACGATAAACGCGCTGAAGAGAAGCCCGCGTCCATTGTTGCGCCATACGAACCGTATGCATACAACAGTGTGGGCGCCGAACCATCGAGTGGTGTTCCCTTCTTGTACACGAGCGAAATCGGCACAAGCGTTCCATCAGTTGCTTTCGCATACAAGCGTTCGCTGTTGTATTGGTTGGGATCGTGTCCGCCCACAACTTCTTGCTGCTTCATGAGCTTGCGATCTTTCGTGCTCATGTTGAAATCGTATGTGCTGGCAGGAGTGGTCATGCTGCTGTATCCATAGCGCAATACTTGCGTGTCGAAATCCGGATTGGCACCTACGCCCGCAGCATAAGTTGGATCCTGGAACTCGACGTAGTATTCCGATTTATCGTCCCAGCGAATCACGCGCATTTGCACGAGGCCGCTTTTGCGTTCTTCAACCACGAGGTAGTCTT
>JBKCGW010000480.1:0-1372 GCA_046303175.1 Flavobacteriales bacterium | reverse complement strand
AATCCTATAATCCTACAATCCTACTTCTGGCTTTCGTAATTGGTTCTCACGGAAATTATGGGAAAAGACAAACTCAAAAAATGGGCGGAAAACAAAACCTTTCCGCATGTATACGAGCCGGAGCTCTTGCCGATTATCAAGGAAGGAAAGACCTTCATGAAAGGTGAGTGGCACGGTGCTGCGTTTAAAAACAACAACCCGTTGGTCCTTGAGCTCGGTTGTGGCAAGGGTGAATACACCGTGGGATTGGCGCGTTTGCATCCCAACATGAATTTTCTGGGAGTGGATGTGAAAGGACACCGCTTCCACAAAGGGGCGAAAGAGGCACTCGAAGAAGGCTTGACCAACGTGTGTTTTCTGCGCACGCGTGTGGAGTTCATCGAGTCGTTTTTTACGAAGGATGAAGTCGATGAAATTTGGCTCACCTTCAGCGATCCCCAGCCGCAGGATAAAGTTGGCGTTCGCCGCATCACTTCGAAGTATTATGCCGAGAAGTACCATTCGTTTTTGAAAGTGGGCGGTTGTATTCACATTAAGCACGACAACCCCGGAGTGTATGAAATGGCATTGTCGGAATTTGGCAGCGACCCGCGTTATGCCATTGAGGTGCATTCGTCCGATATCTACGGCGATTTCATGCAAACGCAAGATGCCTATTGGCAGCAAGTGCTGAACTTCAGAACGTATTACGAGCAGATGTGGCTCGATGAAGGACGCAAGACCAAGTATGTGCGCATCCGTTTGGTGTCATGACCGATTCGAATTTCTTCAACGATGTATACGATGTGGTACGCCTCATTCCGCCGGGGCGCGTAACCACGTATGGCGCTATCGCCAACTATCTGGGCGCCGCGCGCAGTTCGCGCATGGTGGGCTGGGCCATGAATGCCTCGCACACGCAACCCGACATTCCGGCGCACCGCGTGGTGAACAGACAAGGTATGCTCACCGGTAAAATGATGTTCGCTTATCCCATGCAGATGCAGGAGCTGCTCGAAGCCGAGGGTGTGCGCGTAGTGGATGATAGGGTGGTGGAGTTTGAGCGCGTGTTTTGGAGCCCGGAAGAGTTGAAAGTTGAAGGTTGAAAGTTGAATGCTCTCTTAAGAGCATCATTTACCTTCAACTTTCAACTTTCAACTAAATAAACCGTCGCAGTACATTTGCCACCATCATTAATCCCGCTATGAGTATTTCCAAAGCAGCTATCATCGAAGCCCTTACAACCGTAATTGAACCCGACCTGAAGAAGGACATCGTTTCCTTGAATCTGGTAAAAATCCTCGATGTGAAGGATCAGGTTATCCATCTCGAAGTGAAGGTGAGCAACCCTGCGATGCACAGCAAAATGCGCATGCGCGAAGCGGTGTCATTT
>JBKCGW010000479.1:0-5858 GCA_046303175.1 Flavobacteriales bacterium | reverse complement strand
GAGTGTCGGGAGTTTTTAGGCTCCCGACCTCAATCTTATTATCAGTTTTGGTTCAATGTGATATTGAGACCCAAACCGCGCAATTCATGCAGCAATACGTTGAACGACTCCGGTATACCAGGTACTGGCATATTCTCGCCCTTCACGATGCTCTCGTAGGTTTTCGCACGACCCATTACGTCGTCGGACTTCACCGTGAGGATTTCCTGAAGGATATTGGCAGCACCGAATGCTTCGAGTGCCCAAACCTCCATTTCCCCGAAACGCTGACCTCCGAACTGCGCCTTACCACCGAGCGGTTGCTGAGTGATGAGCGAGTATGGACCGATTGAACGAGCGTGCATCTTATCGTCAACCATGTGGCTCAGTTTAATCATGTAGATTACACCCACAGTGGCTTGCTGTTCGAATCGAACACCGGTACCGCCGTCGTAGAGGTAAGTAACACCCCACTCAGGAACACCGGCATCTTTCATTTCTTTCAAAATATCATCGAGTGAAGCACCGTCGAAGATTGGAGTAGCGAAACGCTTTCCTGTCTTCAATCCGGCCCAACCCAATACAGTTTCGTAAATCTGTCCCAAGTTCATACGTGATGGTACCCCGAGTGGGTTCAACACGATGTCTACCGGAGTTCCGTCTTCGAGGAATGGCATGTCTTCGTCGCGAACGATACGGGCAACAATACCCTTGTTACCGTGACGACCTGCCATCTTATCACCCACACGGAGTTTACGCTTCTGTGCGATATATACTTTCGCCAATTTCACAATACCGGTTGGTAGTTCATCACCCACGGTAAGTTGGAACTTCTGACGCTTGTATGAACCGAGCAACTCGTTGTAACGCATGTTGAAGTTGTGGATGCAACGCTTCACCAATGTATTGGTTGGTTCGTCTTTGGTCCAGCCTTCTGCGCTGATAACGCTGTAGTCGATGGTCGCAAGCGACTTCGCTGTGAACTTGGTTCCTTTCTTAATCTGTTCTTCCTTGAAGTAGTTGTATACTCCTTGACACGTTTGGTCTTTCAGGATCGCAACCAACTTGTCTACCAATACCTTCTTGAGGTCAGCAACTTCTTTGTCGTGCTCTTTGTCGAGCGCTTCAACGATTGCCTTTTCATTGGTTTTAACCGGCTTCTTATCCTTGATGGTTCGAGAGAACAACTTCTTGTCGATTACAACACCCGAAGCACTTGGTGGTACTTTCAATGATGCATCTTTCACATCACCTGCCTTATCACCGAAGATTGCACGCAAAAGCTTTTCTTCCGGAGTTGGATCTGTTTCCCCTTTCGGAGTGATCTTACCAATCAGGATATCGCCTTCTTTCACTTCGGCTCCAACGCGAATGATACCATTCTCGTCGAGGTCGCGTGTAGCTTCTTCGCTCACGTTTGGAATATCAGAAGTCAATTCTTCTACACCGCGCTTGGTGTCACGCACCTCGGTAGTGTACTCATCCACGTGGATAGAGGTGAAGATATCGTCGCGAACTACCCGCTCGCTGATAACAATCGCATCTTCGAAGTTGTATCCTTTCCAAGGCATGAACGCCACTTTCAGGTTACGACCAATTGCGAGTTCACCGCCTTTAGTAGAATATCCTTCTACCATGATTTGACCCTTGGTAACGCGCTCACCTTTGGTAACCAGCGGACGCAGGTTAACGGTGGTGCTTTGATTGGTCTTCATGAACTTACGGATACCGTAAGACTTCAAAGGAGAGTTGAAGCTCACCAATTCGTCTTCCTCGCTTCGCTTGTAACGCACGCGAATTTCAGTAGCATCAACAAATTCAACCACACCTTCGCCTTCTGCAGTAAGCAGTACACGAGAGTCGGCAGCTACGCGGCCTTCGAGACCGGTACCTACGATTGGAGCTTCAGGACGCATCAAAGGCACGGCCTGACGCATCATGTTTGATCCCATCAGTGCGCGGTTGGCGTCATCGTGTTCCAAGAAAGGAATGAGCGATGCTGCGATAGATGCGATTTGGTTTGGCGCAACGTCCATCAAGTGCAAGCTCTCGGGAGCTGTTACCGGGAAGTCACCTTCCAAACGAGCCTTCACGGTAGAAGTCAAGAACTGACCCTTTTCGCTGAGCTCGGCGTTGGCCTGGGCAATTACCATGGTGTCCTCGTCTTCGGCAGTGAGGTAGGTAACGCCGCTATTATTCATTACCGCTTTTCCGTTTTCAACTTTGCGGTAAGGTGTTTCAATGAATCCGAGACGGTTGATTTTCGCATATACACACAGGGATGAAATCAGACCGATGTTTGGACCTTCCGGAGTCTCGATAGTACACAAACGACCATAGTGCGTGTAGTGTACGTCGCGGACTTCGAAACCTGCGCGTTCACGAGAGAGACCACCGGGACCGAGTGCCGACATACGACGCTTGTGCGTCACTTCGGCGAGTGGGTTGGTTTGGTCCATGAACTGTGAAAGCTGGTTAGTACCAAAGAATGAGTTGATTACCGACGACAAGGTCTTGGCATTGATCAAGTCGATAGGGGTAAACACTTCATTATCACGAACATTCATACGCTCACGAATGGTACGTGCCATACGAGCAAGACCCACAGCAAACTGATTGTAAAGCTGTTCGCCCACAGTACGTACACGACGGTTCGACAAGTGGTCGATATCGTCGACATCCGCTTTCGAGTTCACCAATTCGATCAAATACTTGATGATTTGGATGATATCGTCTTTGGTAAGTGTGCGGCTCTGTGAATTGGTATTGCCCAATTTGCGGTTGATACGGAAACGTCCTACTTCCCCGAGGTCATAACGTTGCTCAGAGAAGAAGAGTTTGTCGATTACACCGCGAGCTGTTTCCAAATCCGGTGGTTCAGCGTTACGCAGCTGACGGTAGATATATTCTACCGCTTCCTTTTCCGAGTTGGAAGTATCTTTTTGAAGTGTATTGTGGATGAGGGTGAAGTCGGCCGAGTTCGACTCTTCCTTGTGCAGGATGATTGACTTGGTTCCACTCTCAACAATGATGTCGATGTGTTGATTTTCGAGAACCACTTCACGGTCGAGGACAACTTCGTTACGCTCGATGGATACCACTTCACCGGTATCTTCATCTACGAAGTCTTCGATCCATGTTTTGAGTACACGAGCAGCCAGGCGGCGACCGAGTACACGTTGGATACCCGCTTTTGAAACCTTCACTTCCTCAGCGAGGTTGAAGATTTCAAGGATTTGACGGTCACTTTCGTAACCGATGGCGCGCAACAAGGTTGTTACCGGAAGCTTCTTCTTACGGTCGATGTATGCATACATCACGTTGTTGATGTCGGTAGCAAATTCGATCCATGAACCACGGAACGGAATGATACGCGCGCTATATAGTTTGGTGCCATTAGCATGGCGGCTTTGTCCGAAGAATACGCCCGGTGAGCGGTGGAGCTGTGATACGATAACACGCTCTGCACCGTTGATAACGAACGAACCTTGAGGAGTCATGTAAGGGATGGTTCCCAAGTACACGTCCTGAACGATGGTTTCGAAATCCTCGTGCTCCGGGTCGGTGCAATAAAGCTTAAGTTTGGCTTTCAGCGGCACGCTGTGCGTGAGACCGCGTTCGATACATTCCTCAATGGTGTAGCGCGGAGGATCCACGAAATAATCGAGGAATTCCAATACGAACTGATTGCGGGTATCGGTAATAGGGAAGTTCTCTGAGAATACTTTGTAGAGACCTTCGTTACTTCTGTTCTCGGGGTTGGTTTCCAATTGGAAGAACTCCTTGAACGAAGCCAATTGAATTTCCAGAACATCCGGATATTCATAAAAACTTTTGGTAGAGGAGAAATTGTGTCTCTCGTCTGATTTTTTAAGTGTTGCCAAGTCCTTAAGGTGTTTAATGTTGTCAATTCGCTTCTTAAACCAGCGACTCTGCTATCTTTATCTTCTTTGCTGTTCGGTTCGAACAGCCTTCGGCGCGATTGGTTAGTGTCGTATCGGCCCTCGACATACCCGGCAAGTCGGGTAGGGGTGTCATTAAACGAGTTTAGGCCACCCCTCTACACAACGTGTAGAAGGGGGCCTCAACTGTTTTAATGCGATGTTGGATTACTTGATTTCAACTTTCGCTCCTGCTTCTTCAAGTTGTGTTTTCAAAGCGTTTGCTTCGTCTTTGGTAACACCGGTCTTGAGAGGAGATGGAGCCTTGTCTACTGCGTCTTTAGCTTCTTTCAAGCCAAGACCAGTCAAGTCTTTCACCAATTTAACTACTGCGAGTTTGTTGTCGCCACCAGCGGTGAGGATAACATCAAATGCAGTCTTTTCTTCTACTGGAGCAGCACCACCGCCACCTGCCATCATAACAGGAGCTGCAGCAGCCGGCTCGATACCATAATCATCTTTCAGGATTGCGGCAAGCTCGTTAACTTCTTTAACTGTAAGGTTTACGAGGCTTTCTGCCATTGCTTTCAAATCAGCCATTTTATTGGATTTTAAAAGGTTGTTTAATAATTGATTGTTGGTTAGCTCTTTTTCTCCTCGAGAGCTTTAACGAGGCCGGCCACCTTATCACCTGCATTGCCCTTGAGCGCAGAGATAACGTTTTTGGCAGGTGATTGCAATAGACCGACGATATCTCCAAGCAATTCGTTCTTGCTCTTGAGAGCAACCAATACTTCGAGTTGTTCAGCACCTACGTAGCAATCGTCCTGAATGAAAGCCGCTTTGAATGCGGGTTTGTCGTACTTCTTTTTGAAGTCCTTGATCAGTCGTGCAGGTACATTTCCCACTTCGGCAATCATTACGGCAGTGTTGCCGTGAAGTGCAGAATAGAGTGGGCTGTAATCCTTGCCTTCAACGCGTTCCATGGCTTTCTTCAACAGAGTGTTTTTTACAACACGCATTTGAATACCGGCTTTGAAACATTCGCGACGAAGTGAACTGGTAGCCTCGGCATTCAAAGAAGAAGTGTCCGAAAGATAGAAGATCTCAGTGTTCTTGAGTGCATCTACCAATTCGGTGATCTCTTGGTTCTTTTGTTCTTTAGTCATATAAAGAGTCCTCCGATTTTACCAGTGATTAGTTCACTGATCTTGGTTCAACATTTACCCCGGGACTCATCGTTGAGCTCATTGAGATGCTCTTGATGTAGGTCCCTTTAGCAGAAGAAGGCTTGAGTTTGATAATCGTTTGGATCAACTCATTGGCGTTTTCAGCCAACTTGGTGATGTCAAATGATACTCGGCCAACACTTGCGTGTACGATACCGGTCTTATCGACTTTGAAATCGATGTTACCAGCCTTCTTTTCTGTCACAGCCTTTCCAACATCCATAGTTACAGTACCCGTCTTCGGGTTTGGCATGAGACCACGTGGACCGAGAATACGGCCCAGTGCACCTACTTGCCCCATAACGTTGGGTGTGGTGATGATTACATCCACATCGGTCCATCCGCCTTTAATCTTTTCGATGTAGTCGTTTAAACCCACGTGATCAGCCCCTGCTGCTTTGGCTTCTGCCTCCTTGTCGGGAGTGCAAAGTACCAAAACACGCACGGTCTTTCCCGTTCCGTGTGGCAGCGACACAGTGCCGCGAACCATTTGGTTGGATTTCTTCGGGTCTACACCGAGGCGAACAGCGATGTCTACAGAAGCGTCGAATTTTGTAGTCGTGATTTTCTTCACGATCGACGCTGCTTCAGAGAGATTGTATGCCTTTTCGGCATCGTACTTCTCGATTGAAGCTTTGCGATTTTTAGTTAGACTTCCCATTGCTGTTTTCCTCCGAAAAAATTAGAAAGGACGGTTACCGGTTACTTGCAGACCCATGCTTCGTGCCGTTCCGGCGACCATTTTCATGGCCGACTCGATGGTGAAGCA
>JBKCGW010000478.1:0-2486 GCA_046303175.1 Flavobacteriales bacterium | reverse complement strand
AATAAGGGTCAGCGCTAATCAAACTACATCGAGCTTCAATACCTAACCAAATCTTCAATAACCAACCTAAAACAAATCACCATGAAAAAGGCCATCCAATTCTTCGCAGCAGCAGCTATCCTCAGCATTGCATTTTCTTCTTGCACATCACACCAGGGCTTGGGCTATCAAAATCACTTGCGCAACAAAAAGAGCACCTGTATGAATAGTGACTTCGGTTGCGGCTGGGCCAACAAGGGTCAGCGTTAATCCTTAGCAATTCACTGTCTAATCACTCTCTATGAAGCGCTTCTCCTTCTTTCTCCTTTCATCGTGCATCGTTGTGTTGACGGCTTCTTGCAGCACACAGAGAATGGCATGTGGTCGACAACATGAGCAACACACTTCACGCTTGTTGTATAAAGCACCGAAATGCCAATGGAAGAACCAAGAAAGTCAAACAAGCAGGGAGAACGCTCCAATCAATCACTACTGCCATGAAAAGAAATAACCTGAGAACTAGCCTTACTGTTTGCACGGCCGCAATCATCATTGCAAGCACATTGGGTTCTTGCGCATGCCCGAGCTACGCGAAATACGCCTATCGAAAGGGCCGCTCGAAGCACGCAGTCCATACGTTATTCAAACAACCCGCTAATCCGCAATGGGAAACGTTTTCGCGCCGCAGTCCTATCGATTAACGAAACACTACACGCTGAATCGCCGTGTGCGCGTCGTTCTTGAGCACAACGGTATAAAGTCCTGCCGCTTGCTTCTCAATTGGAAGCAAGTGTTTTCCGGGTGATAGAATACCCTCGTGCAGTGTCTTTACCAACGCTCCTTGCGTATTGTACATCAGGATAGAAACGCGCTCAGAGGTTTGTTGAAACACATCGAGCGTCATACCATCTTCTGAAGGGTTGGGATATACATTGTAGAAAAAGATGGGCTTCGCCTCTGTTACACCGTTTGCTGTAAGCGCGGTGATATTGATGTCGTCGAGATAGAGGTTGTTTCCGCCGTAACTCGTGAATTCAAACTTAACACGGAAGCGATCGGTAAACCAGCTTGAATTAATCAGTTCAATTTCTTCTGTTTCCCAGTCGTCGATACTCGCCGGAACGAAGAAAGTATTGGTTGCATCTGCCGTTGGCAAATTGGTGAGTCCTTTGTGCAACTTGCGCTGACTCCAAGTAAGTCCGCAATCGGAAGAAGCGCTGATGCGCAAGCGGTCGTCGGTTTCGTTTACGCGGTTGGCCCACGCCCATTTGTAAGAAATGTATGCGGCCTGGGCTTGTGATAGATCGATGGTAGCCGTATAAAACTCATCTGTATTTCCTTCATCTATATTGAAGTTGCGCAGACGAAGTGATTTGGTTCCGCTGTAAAATGTGTTGGGTGTTACTTCCCACGTTTCGTCGTTGTTGATGTTGTTCGTAATCCACTGTCCGGGCCAATCGCCTTCAAAGCCTTCCTGCACAGGAGCCGCAAGCATGGCGTTGGTGAGCACGCGAACAAAAGCGGTTTGCGTAGCGCTCAATTCTTGAGTGCCGTTGCTTACTGTAAGCGACACGTTGTACACGCCAGGTTCGTTGTAAGTGTGTACGGGATTTTTATGCACCAAAGGATCGTTTCCGCTTACGGTTTGTCCGTCGCCAAAATCCCACGTCCACGATACCACATTGTGATACGATCCGTCGAAGAATGTCACCGTGTCGCCCGCGCATACGGTGAACTGTGAAGATGTGAATGATGCAATACAAAGCGGCGGATTCAATACGCCGGTCTCTTCAAGGTTGGCTTGCGTCCACAGCTGATTGCGTTGCGCCGTGTTGCTTTGCAGTGCTGCTCGCATGCGCGTTCCTTGTCCTTGGGTAAACATGCGGCTGCAGTACGAATACTCCATGTAGTTCTGAACGTTATCACGTGCGCTTCCACACGAGGCGCCGTTCAAGTTGCAACTGACATAACCAATCGTGTTGGGAGTATCAGTCACGTTGTCGTCGAAATCGCAATTTGATGCTTCCGCTGGGGCGTTTGTGGGTCCCCACGTGTGATACAGGTTCAACCAATGTCCAACTTCATGCGTCAGTGTGCGCGAGCGTGCGATAGAACCTGTGCCAATGGATCCAACGTAGTCGCTTCTCATGACGATGCCGTCTTCTAGCGCGCCCCAGTTGCCGTTTACGTCGCCCGGCATGTATGTATATCCCGCGACGTTGTTACCAATGTTGGCACACACCCAAACGTTGAGATAACTGTTGCGAGGCCAGTTAGAAAGTAGTTTTATATCAGAGTTGTAGCCATCGTTGGTAAGGTCATTCACTACACGGTTGATTCCACTGGAGCAATTACCCTCAGGGTCAATCGTGGCCAATCGAAATTCGATGTAGCTATCGGCTGCGATATCTACAAAATCATCTACAATGGCAATGGTATCTGCATTCTGTTTTCGGAAATCACGGTTTAAAATGTTGATGGCATCCATGATTTGATCGGTGCTTATG
>JBKCGW010000477.1:0-4942 GCA_046303175.1 Flavobacteriales bacterium | reverse complement strand
TCTTGAGTTTCTTGAATATTCCAAGATATCCTGAATGGTATTGTCTAAGCGGTCTATGCTGCCCTGAGCCAGTCGCAAGTAGTTGACGGTTGATTTATTGGGTTCTTCTGTAGTCAGGATTAATGATATAATGCCCTTAACGGAGAGTAAAGGACTTCGAAGGTCATGCGATACACTGTATACAAAGTTGTCGAGTTCTTCATTCAATTTGTTTTTCTGGGCTTCAATTATTTTCCGTGATCGATCAATTTCCATACGCGAGTGGATTTCCTTTAGCTGCATTTTTTTTCGACCCTCGATCATGAGATAGCTAATGGTCGCGCAGGAGTATATGGGAACAAGTGCTTCGGTGATAAAAATGCCGGGATCCAGTGGACTAATCAAATAATAGAGGACAATGTTGAAGATGAGTGAAAATATAGGAAATAAGATGGAGTGTATAGTCTCTAGATTAGCGAGTGCCCCGGCTGCAAGAAAGAGCAGACAATAACCTACGACATATGTTTGAAACACTTCTTCAGGTGCAGAACACATGACCACAGAAATCATCAATGCGGTGAGCGTGCCGGAGAAAAATAGGCAGGCCGATGGACTGATGCGTAATTGTTTTCTGAATGCGCATACTGCTATTGGAATGACTAGCACAGCTATGCGCCACAGAAACAAATTCAGGCGGTTTTGTGGCAGAAGTATGTAGTCACAGAAATACCAGAATGATTGAAGTATGGCCGCGGCAATTGCTATTGTGATTTGGCTTTGTTCAATCTTTTGCTTGTAGATGCGCCAAACTTCATCTCGAGTGGGTTCCGGTATTACTGTCTCTTTTATCATATCTCTGATGGGTAGTGGTTAAATACCGTTTTGAAACGTAAGTGTGAAATCAAATATATGGATGGAGTTCGTTTTTACTTCCAAGGCCATTCATTGCCTTCCAGCATGCACCTATAAAGCTCGATTTGATAGTCCTTGAGTTCACTTAAATCGGGGTCGGGTGTCGTGATTAATTTTTTCAGACCTCGCAGAAGAAAGTCGGCCGTTACTTCTCCGTACCGTTCCACGGCCATTTGCTTGAAAGGGACGCATAGAGTAGTGGTTCTTTGCTCCACTTCTTCTTTGGTGTAAAAATCACGCTTGGGTTTTCTCTCGCGAAGTCGTTCCATATTGTTTATGTCGAAATTGGAAACAATGGAAAGTACTTGCTCCTGTAATTCTTGATTGCGTTTGATTTTTGGATTGAATCCTTTGAAATCCGCCTGTTTTAAGAAGCGATCACGAAGCAACAGTGCTTGTTCCAGCACAGGAACATCCACCACGTGCACAGGAGGAATATTCCATTCGCGGGCTACACCATCGCGCCAATTGAGCAGGTCGAGCAGCGAAACACAAAACGCATCGGAATGCATGCGGAAATGATAGGGCTTCAGTTTGGGTTGGTGATTGCGGGGAGAAATCTCCTCGAGCGCCTCGTTTTCTGCGCGCAGCACATGCAGGAGTCCCTTGCTTGCTACCTGTGCTGTAAGAGTATTGGCTATTTCGGGCAGATAGATGACATCATTGGCAGCATACGAAAGCTGCGCTTCGCTCAAGGGGCGCTTACTCCAATCCGACTGCTGTTGGCTTTTGTCGAGAGGACTTCCGGTTTCTGCTTCAATGAGACCACCTAAGTTCCTCGCCGGATGATTGCTCAGCGTGGCGGCTATCTGCACATCGAAAATATTCTGAATGTTACAGCCCATCGCTTTGAGCAGAGCGATGTCCTCGCTGCCGGAATACAAGATTTTCTGGATGTCGTTATTCTCGAAGATGCCCCAAAGCGGTTGCAGGTCAATCGGACTCATCGGATCGATGATGTAAACCGTTTCACCGTCGAATATCTGAATGAGGAGCGCTTTGAATCCGTAGCTGCGTTTGAAACTGTCGTATTCGGTATCGAACGTGAGAGTCGAGGCATGTTCCAGCTTGCTGAGCGCTTCACGAAGCAGCAGGTCTGTATCAATCCAGCTTATGGTCGAAGAAAGATGCATAAATCCGATGGCAAGATACGGATTGAAGGGAATTAGTTGACTTTGCGGTACACTACTTCTCCTTGCACAATCGTAAGCTGCGCACCTGTTTGAAGAATCGATGTTTCAGGGCAATTGAGCAGGTCTTTATCCAACATCACCAAGTCGGCCCATTTGCCGATTTCTAACGATCCTTTCTTCTGTTCTTCGAAATTGGCAATGGCGGGCCATATGGTCATGCCACGCAAGGCCTCTTCTCGCGTGAGGGCATTTTCTTTTTGGAATCCTTCTTCGGGTTGGCCTTTTGCATCCTTGCGCGCTACGGCTGCATAGAATGTTTGAATGGGCGAAATGCCTTCAACGGGAAAGTCGGTGCCTAGCGGGATCATTCCTAATTGTTCTTTCAACTCGCGATATGTGTAGGCACGCATGATGCGGTTTCGCCCCAACCGCAGAGGCGCCCAGGGCATGTCGCTCGTGGCGTGGGTGGGTTGCACACTCGGTATCACATGGTACTTCGCGAATTTTCCCATGTCATCCTGATGCACTACCTGGGCATGTTCAATGCGCCAGCGATGGTCGGCCAAATCGCCAACTACTTCGCCGTAGATGTCGAGTATCACGCGGTTGGCACTATCGCCAATGGCATGCGTACACATTTGAAATCCGGCCTTCCGCAGGTCATACGCCTTGCTTCGAAAGTGCAGCGGAGTATTGAGCATGAGGCCGCTGTTGTAGGGTAGCACATCGTCGTAGGGCGCTAGCAAGCATGCACCGCGCGATCCCAATGCGCCATCCGCATAGAACTTGAAGGAGCGCACCGAAAGACGATCGGTAGTATCGATGCCGGCCTTTAGGTAGTGCGCAAAATTGAGCGAGTCATCGGCAAGCATGGCGTAGATACGCATCTTGAGTTGGCCTTGCGCTTGGAGTTCCTTGATGAGCTCAATGTCTGACTTCATCAAGCCTGCTTCATCCACGGTGGTTAGTCCGGCGGCAAAACATCGTTCCTGCGCAGCAAGCAAAGCGGCTATGTCATCTTCGCGACTGTATGCGGGTAAGATATCTGTTACGAGGTTCATGGCATTGTCGATAAGAATGCCCTTTTCAAATTCTATCGAACCGCCGTTTATGGTGGTGGTTGCCGCAATACCAGCGCGCTTCAGCGCTTCGCCATTTACAAGCATCGCATGACCGTCGATGCGCTGCAGCGCAACCGGTGTTGATGGGAATAGGCTATCGAGTATGGTTCGCGATGGAAATGACTGGTCTGCCCAGTCGTTCTGGTCCCAGCCGCGACCGATGATCCATCCGCGCGAGTTAGTCGGTTTGAAAGCTTTGACGCGTTCAATGACCTCTGCGAACGACGCTGTGCTGTCGAGGTTCACTTCCTGCAATGTGCGGCCGTAGCCAAGGAAATGACAATGCCCGTCGATGAAGCCGGGGTAAATAAATTGCTTGCCGCAGTCGATGATTTGTGGTGCATCGTATTCATTGAGGATCTCACGTTCGGTGCCTAACGCCAGAATTTTACCGTCCTTGATCGCAATCGCTTCGTACGTGCTGAAGGCGTCATCTACCGAATAAATAGTGGCGTTGTGAAGGATGAGGTCGGCTTGCTTGTTTTTGAAATGGCAGCCGGTGGTTGTTGCAAGAGCAAGAAGGAAGATGATTAGACGATAATGCATGAAGAGTTGAAGGTTGAAGGTTGAAAGTTGAAAGTTGAAGGTTGAAAGTTGAAGGTTGAAAGTTGGTAGGCTTAATGTGCACTTGAGTTTGCTGCTCTGTTGACTCTGTGTCTCTTCGGTTTAAAAAGTATTAGTGGTTTTTATACTTTATGAAAGCTCGTAGCATTTGCCTGCGCAGTAGGCATGATGATCATGTCGTTGATGCACACATGCGCCGGGCGGCTTGCCATGAACCATGCAGCATCGGCAATGTCGGTTGCGATGAGTGGGTCGAATCCGTTGTAGGTGGCAGCGGCCTTTTGCTCGTCGCCGCTGAAACGAACAATGCTAAACTCAGTTTCGGCAGCACCGGGTGCAATCTGGCCCACGCGCACTCCATGCGGCAATAGGTCGATGCGCATGTTGCGTGTAAGCATGTCGACAGCCGCTTTGGTTGCTCCGTAAACGTTGCCTCCTGCATATGCGTCTTTACCGGCAATTGACCCGATGTTGATGATGGTACCGCGCTTGCGTTCCATCATCCACGGCGCAACAATTTTACTGATGTATAATAATCCCTTGACGTTGGTGTCAATCATGGTGTTCCACTGATCAATAGAACCCTCAACAAATGACTCTCGACCCAGAGCAAGGCCTGCGTTGTTTACGAGCACATCGATAGCACGCCATTCGATGCTTAGTTGTTCGAGGTGTGTGGTACATTCTTCAAGCGAACGCACGTCGAAATTCAACGTGATAACTGCGATGCCGAACTCATCTCTGAGACGCTGTTCCAAGGCATCCAATCGGTCTTTTCGGCGGCCTGTGAGTATAAGATTCCAACGTTCGGCAGCAAAGCGCTCGGCGATGGCCTTGCCAAAGCCGGAGGTTGCGCCGGTGATCAGTGCGATGTTGTTCATTCGGTTTCGATGGGTGTGTCTGTAGTCTTGTTGTGGCGCTCGTTGCGTTTACCTTCGAACAAATCGAAGCGATAATACTTACAAGCCAGCGTGCCGTTGATGAGGGAGAATTTGCGCGATGGTTTCAACCCGACACGCTTGAGTGCTGCTTCATCCGATGAGATAATCCACGCGCTGTGTCCGGCACACGCGTGCTTGAGATGGTCGCCGATGGCCTTGTACATGGGAATGATGTTCTCTTCGTCCATGCGCTCGCCATAAGGCGGATTCATGACGATGATGCCTTCCTTCGAAATAGGCTTCAAATCCATGAAGTCGCATTGTCCCAGTTCGATATCGTCTTCGAATCCGG
>JBKCGW010000476.1:0-9315 GCA_046303175.1 Flavobacteriales bacterium | reverse complement strand
GCGTGGTGGTGGCGTCTTTGTATTTGTCCCTTTTGCTTATGAATTCGTAGTTGCGTGATGGATTTAGGCAACGATTGATAACGCCGCTTTCATCGGTCAGCACATTTCCAATGTCTACGCCGTTCTCTACAATCTTTACGCTGGCACCAATCACAGGCTTCCCACTTTCTTCATCGGTAATTGTGATGTTGGTATTGGTGCAAAGTTTTTCGAAGAAGTAGATGTCGTCGTTAAGTCCTTGGTCATTGCGATTGCTGCTGAAGTAACCGGTTTTGCTGGAGGGCATATAGCTGAATCCAAAGTCATCCTGAGATGAATTGATATCACCGCCCAAATTTTCGGCTCTACTCCAAGTGTTACCGCTCATCTCGCTCATATAGATGTCCAGACCGCCCATTCCTGGCCAACCGTTCGATGAAAAGTATAACACATTTTCGCTGGTGATGTACGGGAAGACATCATCACCTATCGAGTTCACCTTATTGCCGGCATTAACGGGTGTACCCCATGCTGATCCATCCCATGTGCTTTTCCAAATATCTATGCCTCCCTGACCACCCGGCATGTCTGATGCAAAGTACAAAGTGCTACCATCGTTTGATAGACTCGGATGCATACATGAGTAGTTGATACTGTTAAAGGGTAGGGCTACTTCAATTCCCCATGTTTTTTCACCTTTTGCCGAGCTGTATAGTTGCAATCGAACTAAACCTGTGGCATCTTTAGCGATCTTACCATCTGCAGTGTTGCTGCGCGTTACAATCATCAGTTTGGAATCACCACTGAAGGCGATGGGTCCGCTGTGATAGTCATTCTTTTGGTACGTTTCAAAGGGCGTTGCTGCATCGAATGAGCTACCTGTTCCTTTTGCATAGTAAGGAGAATAGAATGGTCTGTCGGTAGCACTATTTGTCATTTTGCGCATGCCCAACATTCCGCGATCACTTATAAATACGATTCCATCTCCGAAAGGAACCGGACAGATATCCGACGCAGGAACATTTTGATTGATGTTTTTGACTGAATAAGAGCCTTTTTTCTGGAGATATTCATCCAGATTTTTAGTGCATCCCTGCAGCATTTCAATTCTGGGATCTCCGCCATGATTTCCGGAGAATTTCGATATCTCACTCTTTGCTTCGGCATAACGTTGATTGTTAAGCATGCTCAAGATGTAGAAGTAGTGCTCATTGGCGCCTCCTGCATTAGAGTTTATAACTTTGCCGTAAACGCGCTCCGCATTGCGTGAATCACCTGTGCGACGATAACAATCTGCAAGCTTTGACCAGGCTACCATATTGGCAGTGTCTTTCTGAAGTCCTTGTTCGTAATAACCTATAGCTTGTTTATAGGCTGCACGATCATAGGCCTTATCGGCTTGGCTAATTTGAGCACTTGACAGCTTACTTGTAAATACTCCGACTAGGAGAATGAAAAGAATTTTTCTTGTATTCATGTTAACGAAGTATTAGAAGTATCGTGGTGAGACCATTTTATCCTTGGTGAAGTTCAAGTCGTAGCCTATCATGATTTCATGCGAGCCGGTATTGTAATCTTGAAGTGCCGACAACGTGTAGTCGTAGCTATAGCCAATGCGGAGCTGCTTGTTGATGAATGCTCCAATTAGCAAGTTCATGGCATCGCCTGTTCTGTAGCCAACACCTGCCCAGATCATGTCGTTGAACAATACGTTGGCATTGACATCCAATTGTGCAGGAGCACCTTTCACCACTTTCATCATAGCATTCGGACGCACTTTAATCATGTTGTTGACTGCGATAACACCACCACCGGTGAGGTAGTAGTGGAAGTAATCCACGTTGAATGAATTATCTACTTCTGTACTTCCGCTTGCTACGTCAATGCGATTGTAGATCATACGAGGTATCGATAGACCACCATACCACTTAGCTGTGCTGTAGTACATACCAAAGCCGAGATTCGGTGCTGTTTTCTTGCCACTACTAATTATGAATTGCTGGTCATTCTGTAGGTTGAGTTGGCTTAAGTTTTCGCTCAAGCTTACAAGACCTAGTTGCAAACCAAATGATAGGGTAGCGTTTTTTAGTCCGAGTCGGTATGCGCCATTGGCACTTACTGCGGTGCGTTGCGATACGCCTATCTTCTCATTGACAAAGTTCAAACCTGCACCGAGTTTACCGCCCATGATAGGGGAGTGAACGCTACCTGTTAAGGTTGTCGGAGCACCATCGAGCCCAACCCATTGCTGACGGTACAACATGGTGCCGGAAAGGCATTCACGTGAACCGGCATATCCGGGATTGATGATCGCTTCATTAAACATGTATTGTGTGAAGTTCGGATCAAACTGTGCGTTGCTCACAAAACATGCAGCCATACTGAGTATAAGCAGAAGGCTTTTGGGGTATTTCATGTTGATTTTCATTGTCCTTTCTTTTTTATACATGCTTATTGATTGTTCGAATATTTAATAACGATGAAGCCGGAAAGCTTCTCCTCCTCCTTAGAAGGGTTGACGCTTGATGGACCGGTTTCCAACACATAGAAGTATGTTCCTTCGGGAACTTTCGTACTACCCATTGCGCCGTCTTCATCCGCATTACCATTCCATTCAGAAGCTGTGCTATAACCAGATTTTTCATAGACTACATTACCCCAACGGTTGAAGATGATGATCTTGTTTTGTGGGTACGAGTCGATGTTCTCAATGTGAAGTGTCTCATTCACGTTGTCACCATTCGGTGAGAAACCGGCAGCAACTGTGATGGTATCATCACCCATCGGAACTACGATGATGGTTACTGTAGCACTTACGCAGTTTCCGTTTTCGTCGCATGCTTCGTACGTGAACTCATCGAATCCATTATAGTCAGCATTTGGTGTGTAGGTGAACGTTCCATCAGCATTCAAGGTTAGCGTTCCGTTGGATGTTCCGGATGTAACGGTGTAGATGAATCCATCTGTGTTGGTGTCATTTTCGCTCACATCACCGTTGAGGACTTCATCTTCGTTTACGGTGTATTGATCGTTTATGGCTACCACGTCAGGGCCTGCCAGAACTGTTATGTACACGGTTGCTGAGTCAGTTCCACCATTGCCATCACTCACTTCATAGACAAACGAATCGTTACCGCTGAAGTCGGTGTTTGGGGTGTATGTAAATAATCCTTCGTTACCATTTGGCGTGAGTGTTCCGCTCGACACATTAGTCACAATGGTATATGTCAGAGTAACAGAGTCGAAGTCTTCATCGTTAACTGAAACATCCATATCCAATGATGTGTTTTCATCGGTAGTATAGAAATCGTCGATGGCGATAGGAGAATCATTTACTGGAACAACGGTAATCGTTACTGTAACTGTTCCGCAGTTACCATTGTCGTCACAAGCCGTGTACTCAAATGAATCCGGACCGTTGTAGTCAGGATCAGGAGTGTACGTGAATGTACCATCTGAGTTCAAGATAACAGTTCCGTGTGGGGTGTCGATTATTCCGTCTGGCGAATACACCAAGATATCTCCATCGGCATCATTGTCGTTTGAGCTTACGTCACCATTCAGGATGTCGTCTTCATTTACAGTGAACGTGTCTTCAGTAACAGTAGGAAGTGTGTTCAAGTCGATTACAGTGATGACCACTATAGCGGTATCACAGAATCCGGGATCACACACCTCATATTGGAAGAAGTCTGTACCCGAGAAGCCTGTGTTTGGAGTATACGTGAAGGTGCCGTCAGCGTTGAGGGTCAAGGTACCGTTTGCAGGATTCACAATAGGATTATAGGTAAGAGTTTCTCCATCGATATCGATATCGTTTGTAGAAACGTCACCATCAATTGCACTATTCTGCAATGTCTCATACTCATCGTCAACTGCAATCAATCCATCGTTTATTTGTGCGATGTCGATAGTAACTGTCGCGGTGTCGCATCCGGATCCGTCACAAGCATAGTATGTGAAGCTATCGCTGCCGTAATAGTTTGCATTCGGCACGTAAGTGAATGAACCATCGTTATTGAAGGTAAGCCCTCCATTGGCAGTGCTGTCGATCATACTGAATGTAAGCAGGTCGTTTTCTGCATCACTATCATTTGTGGCAACTGTGTTCGACACTATGTCGTCCTCTTCTGCTGCAATAAAGTCATCTACAGCAATCGGTGTATCGTTTACAGGTATGATGGTTATGGTTACATCTGCATAATCGCAAACACCTGCCGGGTCGCAAACCGAATAGCTGAACGAATCGCTGCCGCTGAATTCTGCGTTTGGAGTGTAGGTGAAGCTACCATCGGCATTGAATTGTAATGTGCCGTTGACAACGTTTGTGGTTACAGCAAATGTCAACACATCACCATCTGCATCGGTATCGTTGTCACCAACGTTAGCAGACAACACAACATCTTCATCGGTAGTGTAATTGTCATCATCAGCTACTGGACTTTCATTGGCAGGTACAACCTGGATGAACACCGTTGCGAAGTCACACAATGCTGTGAAATCACAAAGCTCATAGGTGAATGTATCTCCACCGAGATAATCCGCATCCGGTGTGTAAGTGAATGTACCATCGTTGTTGAATACCAATGTACCATTGGTTACATCGTCAACCAACGTGTAAGTTACAATGTCGCCATCTGTTTCGATGTCATTGAAGGAAGCATCTCCATTGTATACTTCGTTAATGGTCACGTTGATGTTATCATCAATGGCTTCCGGAGCGGTATTTATAGGATAAACATTAATTGTAACGATTGCCTGATCGCAAACTCCAAATGGGTCGCAAGCTTCATAGGTGATAACCGCTGTGCCGTAGAAGTTAAGATTAGGAATAAAAGTGAAGGTTCCATCGGCGTTCAAAGTGAATGTGCCGTCAACAGTATTGTTCACTATGCTAAATGTTAAATCGTCCCCATCCGGGTCACTGTCGTTGCTTGCCACGGTGTTGTTCAACTGGTCGTTTTCAAAGATGTTGAACACATCGTTTACAGCAACTGGTGGGTTACTTGGAAGAACTACATTGATGTAGACTGTAGCTTGCGGGCAAAGTCCTAAGCTGTTACATGCAAAATAGGTAAGTGAATCAAGTCCCACGAAGTTTGCATCCGGAACATAGGTTAGCGTTCCATTGGCATTTAGGATAGCATTTCCATTTGCCGGTTGTGTGGCTATGAACGTACTTAATGGTAATCCTTCTGGGTTCAGGTCGTTGTTCAATACATTGATTGTGGCCGAAGTGTTTACCAGCGTGGTAATGGTATCGTTCACTGCAATGTGTGGATCAATTACCTGCGTTACGTTGATGGTTACAGTTGCTTGATCACATTCACCCAAATCATCACATGCCGTATAAGTGAATGAATCAGTTCCGAAGAACTCGGCATTGGGTGAATAGCTGAATGTGCCATCGACGGTGAATATCAGGGTACCATTTGTAGTGCTTGTATTTAGAGTAAATGCCAGGATATCTGCATCAGGATCGGTGTCGTTGTCTCCTACGTTGCCATTCAGAGCAGTATCCTCATTGGTGGTATAGGTATCGTCGTTAGCAACCGGAGGATCGTTCGGTATCTGTACTTCGATTGTAACTACCGCCTCGTCGCATCCATCTGTGTCGCATAATTGATAGGTGAAGCTATCGAAACCGAGGTAATCAGTTGCAGGAACATAGGTGAATGTTCCGTCGCTATCCAAGGTTAAGGTTCCTACTGTCACATCTGCCACTAGAGTTACTGTCAACGCATCGCCGTCACCTTCAACATCGTTGAAAGTTACGTTTCCATTGATAGTGATGTTTTGATCCGTTTCTATAACATCGTCGTTGGCAACCGGTACATCAACAACGGGTGTAACCGTAATCGTCACAGTAGTAGCATCGCAAATCGGTGTTGGATCGCATGCTGAATATGTGAATGAATCTGTACCGTTAAAGTTCGCATCAGGAGTATAGGTGAATGTGCCATTGGCATTCAACACAACCGTACCATTGTTTGGTGGTGTGAGCAGAATGAAGTTCAATGGGCTTCCATCAGGCTCAACGTCGTTGGTGCTTACATCACCGCTCACAGCCACGTCTTCGGCTGTTGTATAGAAGTCTTCACCTGCAACCGGAGGGGCTGATTCAGTTACTGTAATTGTAACCGTGGCGTTGTCACACAAACCGGGACCACCGCAAACGTTGTATGTAAATGAATCAGTTCCTAAGTAGTTGCTGTTTGGCGTGTACGTGAAGGTTCCGTTGCTATTCAGGGTCAATGTACCGTTAGATACATTTGTTCCCAATGTGAATGTCAGAGTAGTGCCATCAGTATTAATGTCATTATCACCAACGTTGGCATTTAACACGCCATTTACCACTACTGAATAGCTATCAAATCCGGCAAATGGAGCGTCTGGTGTATTGCTAACGAAGATGGTTAGAATGTGATTAGCACAAACACTGCCTTCACAAACTTGATAGATAATCTCTTCAGTTCCTTGGAAGTTCGGTCCTGGGGTATATGTAAATGTACCGTTGGCCTGCATCACAATGGTTCCGTTGGGTGCGCCGTTCGGTGTGCTGTAGATCCAACCTGTGTTCAAGAACCATGTTTCAGCAACTGTGTTGCTTACTGGTGTTTCTTCAACAGTGTTAAATGTATCATCTAGGTCGCACGCGGGTTCAGGAGTGAATGGTGAAGGATTGCAAGGGTTAAGCGGATCGCTACCATTGCTCACCTCAGTGCCATCTAAGATACTATCATTATCTGTGTCCGGATCGGCAGGGTCAGTTCCGAGCGTTGCTTCTTGATCGTTTGTTAATCCATCGTTGTCGCAGTCATCAGTTCCTGCAGTAGGAGGGCTGCACTCATTCAATGGGTCAGTACCGTTTTCAACTTCATCACCGTCGTTGATTCCGTCGCCATCTGTATCCGGATTAGTGTTGTCTGTTCCAGCTTCGGTCTCACCATCGTTATCGAGTCCATCGTTGTCACAGTCATTGGTTCCAAGGGCATTGATACTCGGTTCGCATGGATTCACAGGATCTGTTCCTGCATCGACCTCGTCGCCATCATTAACGCCATCATTATCGGTGTCTGCATCCCCTGGATCGGTTCCTGCAGTTTCTTCTTCAGTGCTGGTCAATCCATCTTCGTCGCAGTCTGCGCTTGCAATGGCCCCTGCATCGGGATCACAGCCGTCCGCAGGATTAGATCCGTTGGTGGTTTCTTCTTCGTTGGTAAGCCCGTCACCGTCGCAATCTGCGGTTGGTTCAGACAGACAGTTTCCAACATCGACCGTTACGGTAGCTGTAACACATGTTCCGGTTGCATCGCAAATTTCGTATACGAATGCATCAATTCCCGTAAAGTCGGCTGCCGGAGTATAATCGATGGTATCATCGGTAGGGTCGGTTGCTGTACCATTATCGTTCACAACTGCAGTGCCGTTGCCGGAAACAGTTACACTGATGCTGCTGCTACTTGGACCATTCGGACCGAAGTCATCGTTCGCAAGAACTGCAATGTTAACTCCTGTATTTACCGGTGTCGATGCAATGTCGTCAGCTGCTGTTGGTCCATTACACGCTGCGCTGTTTGGGTCGCATGGATCCAATGGATTGGTGCCATTGTTTACCTCAGCACCATCGAGGATTCCGTCATTGTCGGTATCAGGATTTGTATTGTCTGTTCCAGCTGCAATTTCACCATCGTTAGTCAAACCATCGAAGTCGCAGTCGTTAGAGTCCACAGCTCCCGCATTAGGGTCGCATGAATCGAGCGGATTGGAATCTCCTGCGATTTCTGCGCCGTCTTGTATACCATCACCATCTGTATCGGCATTGGCAGGATTAGTGCCGTAGAAGGTTTCGTCGTCATTGATAAGTCCATCGTTGTCACAGTCATTGCTGCCGATAGCACCTGCATTAGGTGAACATGAGTCCAGCGGATCGCTGCCATTAAGTACCTCATCGCCATCAATTACGCCATCTTCATCTGTGTCAGGATTGTTATTATCTGTGCCTGCCAATTCTTCACCTGCATTGTCGAGGTTGTCACCATCACAATCTGCTGAAGGGTTGGCACCGATGGTTGGATCGCATGGATCGAGTGGATTGGTTCCGAGGTTCACCTCTTCACCATCATTCGAGCCATCGCCGTCTGTGTCGGGATTGTCAGGGTTTGTGCCGGCAAGGGTTTCTTCATCGTTGGTTAATCCATCGAGGTCACAATCGTCGGTTCCTAAACCGGAATTAATAGGGTCACATGTATTGAGAGGGTCTGTTCCGTTGGCGATTTCAGTGCCATCGTTGAAGCTGTCACCATCTGTATCCGGATTGGAAGGGTCAGTGCCTGCTGTGTTTTCCTCGTCAGTGGTAAGTCCATCGTTATCACAGTCGTTGCTGGCGAGAGCTGCTGCATTTGGATCGCAAGGATCGAGTGGGTTGCTTGCGGCTTCAACTTCTGCGCCGTCTAGTATTCCATCACCATCAGTATCGTTGTTCGTTGCGTCCGTACCATAGAATACTTCCGCATCGTTATCAAGTCCATCCTCGTCACAGTCATTTGTGCCGACGGCTGTGGCATTCGGAGAACATGAATCAAGTGGATCACTTCCATTAAGAACTTCATCACCATCAATAACACCGTCTTCATCGGTATCCGGGTTGTTGATATCGGTTCCGGCCAATTCTTCACCTGCATTATCTAGGTTATCTCCATCACAATCGGCTGTTGGATTTCCTCCAAAGAATGGGTCGCAAGGATCCAATGGGTTGCTTCCGAAATTTACTTCGTCACCGTCATTTTCGCCATCATTATCGGTATCAGCGTCGTTAGGGTCTGTACCTGCCAATGCTTCGTCATCGTTGGTTAATCCATCGAGGTCGCAGTCGTCGGTACCAAGTCCCGAGCTGATTGGATCGCAGAAGTTGATTGGGCTCGTACCGTTGTCTACTTCAGTTCCGTCGTCAATTCCATCACCATCCGTATCGGGATTACCGGGATCTGTGCCGGCTGTTGTTTCTTCATCTGTTGTAAGTCCATCATTGTCACAATCGGAGCTTGGGCTTGCTGCAGCAGGGTTAGGGTCGCAAGATTCGTTTGGATTGCTGCCTGCAGTAACCTCATCTCCATCATTGATTCCATCACCATCGGTATCAGGATTGGCAGGATCTGTTCCATTGAAAGTTTCGTTATCGTTGTCGAGTCCATCGTTGTCACAATCGGCTGTTCCAACTGCTGTGGCAAGAGGAGAGCAAGGGTCAAGAGGGTCACTTCCATTGAGAACTTCATCGCCATCTATTTCGCCGTCCGCGTCTGTATCTGGATTGTTGTTGTCGGTACCTGCAAGTTC
>JBKCGW010000475.1:0-4681 GCA_046303175.1 Flavobacteriales bacterium | reverse complement strand
GGCAGACCACTGTGCGTTATCGGGTACTTCAGGAATAGCGTCACCGTTGGAGTAATGCGTGGTCATTAGGTTGGCGGCCATCCATTCTTGAGTGCCGTTGATGACCGTAGGATAGTTGTTTCCGTCGATATCGGTAACACCCGCACCCGGAGCTCCTATGGGGAAACAATCTTCGCATACAACAGAAACCGTGGCTAAGCCGGGAGCCAGGTTTAAATCAGAAATGTATCCGTTGCCAGCCTGGCCACCCGAAAAGCAGTAGGCGTTGAGTTCGTTGTTTCCGGTGCATACGGTCATTTGAAAGCTACCATTCTCCGCTAGCACAACGCCATTATCATTCAACCATACATAGCCGTTGCTCGGCATGCCATCGCAATTGGTCATGGTTCCGGAAATGGTAGTTAAATATGGCAAGGCATCGATGTTGATGGTTTGAGAAACATCGGCAGAAAAGGGGCCTACTGTTTCACTGTAAACTTCTTGGAATCCATTGGAACAAGGCAACAAGACTTGCAAGAGCATAGTTTCATTGGCAGGAACCAAGCCTGTTACCATTCCGTTCGTGCCCGTAGTACCTGGAATGGAACCTGTAGAAGCACCACTCAGCATAAGAACGGCATTGTCGAGCGGGTAAAAGCCTATCGGAAACTCGTTGTAGTTTACTGTAACGGTGTAGTTCACCCCGGCCGACACCAAGTCGAAATTCCAGTAGGAGAAGTGGCTTGCATTCCCCACGTATTCGTTGCCAACGCGCTCTGCAGAACCTTCGTGCTTCCAAATACCGGTTGTCTCATCGAACGACCATAATGGAATGCTTTGCGAAGCGATGTCGGAAAGCTCAGCGGGTACCTGGCAGCGGATTTCGGCAGTCATGCCGGCGGCGAGCTGTAATGTCTCTCCATTTGAGCCTTGCAGTTCAATGGCCGACATGCCAATGGATTGCATGGGCATTAATGCTCCGTTGTACCATCCGGTGAGAGAGCCCGGCATTTGAGCGCTCATCCCAAACAGGTCGGTTGCATCGATTGAATTCATAAATGCCGAGACTGTCCCGCTGTAGGGCGTGGTTCCATTGACAATTGCATTGGCGGGAAAGGAGAGTGAGAAGCTTTCGAATTGGACGCTTCCGCCCGAAGCCGCTTCGAAACTAACCGCGGAATTTTTCTCGAGCATGTGTATTTCGATGCGGTTGAAGCCGCCCGAAGTGGGTATCCATGAACGCGAACCTTCGAAGTAGCCTGCTTTACTAACTCGCACATAGGCATTCTTCTCAAAACAATTCAAGCCCTCAAATCGGAAGAAACCTCGCGCATCGGTGGTGGTCTGTTGCGTGCCATAGCCTGATTGGACAAAAGCTCCGGCAATGGCATTCCCAT
Organism: Flavobacteriales bacterium; assembly: GCA_046303175.1. Lineage (GTDB taxonomy): Bacteria > Bacteroidota > Bacteroidia > Flavobacteriales_D > Sanyastnellaceae > JAIBBG01. The sequence continues at coordinate 3,305 of JBKCGW010000475.1, read as the reverse complement.
CTTCATCGCGCACAATTCCCATTACATTCACGGTGCGCGTGGAACCTAGGTCAAGTGAATCGACTAGAATCCCGCCATTATCAATCAGAATAAGATCTTGTTCCTCGGGGCAATCCTTCTTGCACGCTGTCAACACAAGAATAAAAGCTACACACGTCAACTGTAAAATATGCTTCATGCGCACGAAAGTAGAACGGCCCTTGAGGTTCAGAAAGGAATGTGAAAAAAAGTTTGGTCTAAACCCTTCCCGCTCATTACTTTTGCCACCCTAAAATGAAGGAGGTATATCCATTATGCTAATTATTCCGGTAAAAGAAGGCGAAAGCATTGATCGCGCACTGAAGAAGTTCAAGAAGAAATTCGAGAAAACGGGTGTTGTGAAAGAATTGCGCAGTCGTCAGGCATACACGAAGAAGAGTGTATCACGTCGTGAAGAAATCAAGAAGGCCGCTTATATTTCAACGCTTCGTCGCGAAGAAATGTAATCCCCCATTCTTGTAAACCATATAAAAAGGGTTCTGGATTTTTCCGGAACCCTTTTTTTTTTGATTACGAATTACGGATGACGGATTACGGATTGGGTTGGTGGTCTTCTGATTCAGCTTTGCGTTTTCTGCGCCTTTGCGGTTAAAATAATTACGAATTACGGATTACGGATTACGGATTGGGCCAGTTATTCATGTTCCTTTTACAATTCCAAATAGGACGCACTCCCCTCTCCATTGGAGAGGGGCTGGGGGTGAGGCTATTGATTACGAATTACGGATGACGGATTGGGTTGGAGGTATTCTGATTCAGCTTTGCGTTTTCTGCGCCTCTGCGGTTAAATAGACTCTTGCTAATAACAAACTTCTGTTCACAATACCGGCGCTGTCTTTTCGGTTCTGGATGAAATTCACTCATCTTTAGTACCGTGCAAACTGAAAAATTCTTGAACTACCTGCTCACCGAGAAACGGTGTTCGCTGCATACCGTTGATTCTTATGCGGTTGACCTTGGTCAGTTCGCGGAATTCTGCAAGAAAGAATTTGAAATTGCTTCGCCCGTTGAAGTAACACATCAAGTCGTGAGGTCGTGGCTTGCGTCACTCATGGATGGCGAATACCATCCCTCTTCTGTGCACCGAAAACTCTCTGCGGTGAATGCATACATGCGCTTTCAAATGAAAGAAGGCGTTATAACGGCTAATCCCGCCCGTAACATCCCAAAGCCCAAAAAGCCTGCACGCCTTCCCCTATTCGTGGATGAGCGAGGTGCAAAAGCCCTTTACCATATCGAAAGCAGTGAGCAGTTTGCCCGACCGGCCGAGGCGGATCAATTTATTTTAAAAAGAGATGAACTCATTGTAACCCTTTTGTATGAAACGGGTATAAGGCAATCAGAGCTGCTTGGATTAAAAGACACAGACGTTGACCGGTCGATTGGTCAGATAAAAGTGCTCGGTAAAAGGAATAAAACACGCTATGTGCCGTTGAGCAAACAAATGATGGGAACGATAGATGCCTATATCAGCTACCGAAATGAGCGTTTTCAGCAACCTTCATTCGAAAGCCTTATCGTTACTGATAAAGGCAAGAAAGTGACAAAATCTCTTGTTTATCTCAAGGTTAAATTTTACCTTTCGCAGGTAACGACTATTCAGAGGAAAAGTCCTCACGTACTTCGACACACATTTGCAACCCATATGCTGAATAACGGAGCAGAACTAAATGTCATTAAAGAGATACTCGGTCACTCGAGTTTGGCTGCTACGCAGGTATACACGCACAACAGTATTGAGAAATTAAAAAGCATCCATTCCAGGATGCATCCCAGAAATAATTGAAGTTAAACCCTTAAAAACGTTTTGAATTATGCAAGTTCAAGTTCAAAGTATTCACTTCGATGCCGATATCAAATTGATTCGCTTCATTGAAGAAAAGGTCAACAAGCTCACAACCTTCCATGATCGCATTATCAAAGGAGAAGTTTTTCTTCGCCTCGATAAGTCGGATGTGAATGAAAACAAAATCGCGGAAGTAAAACTCTCCATACCGGGAAAGGAATTATTTGCCAAGAAGCAATGTAAATCGTTTGAAGAAGCAACCGATTTTGCAGTGAGTGCTTTGCGCCGTCAGATTGACAAAGAGCGCACGAAAAAGAGTTGATTAATCCTCGAAATAAAGAAAAGGGCTGTCTAGATAGACAGCCCTTTTTGTTTTATGCAATAGATAATTATTCGCTGCGCTCAAATGCTTCGATGATGCGCTTCACGAGTTTATGACGCACTACATCGGCACCGGTAAGTTCTATTACCGAAATTCCTTCTATGTTGCGCACCAAGTCGACCGAGCGCAACAAACCGCTAGGCTGATTGCGTGGTAAATCGACCTGCGTCGCATCACCGGTGATAATGAACTTCGCATCGCGGCCCATACGCGTCAGAAACATCTTCATCTGAGCCACGGTAGCGTTCTGCGCTTCATCCAATATAACAAATGCCTTGTCTAGCGTACGTCCGCGCATAAAAGCCAGCGGTGCAATCTCAATAGTATTCTTCTCGATGTAATCTGCCAGCTTTTCATACGGTATCATGTCCATCAGGGCATCATACAACGGTTGCATGTATGGATCGAGCTTCTCTTTGAGGTCGCCGGGTAAAAAACCGAGGTTCTCCCCTGCCTCAACCGCAGGTCGTGTGAGGATAATACGCTTCACCTGCTTTTCTTTCAGCGCTCTTACGGCTAATGCAACGGCGGTATACGTTTTTCCCGAACCTGCCGGCCCAATGGCAAAGACCATATCGTTGGCATCGCATGCCTCCACCATTCGCTTTTGGTTGGCTGTGCGCGCTACCACCTTGTGACCTCCCGGACCAAAGACCAACACGTCTTCGGCACCTGAAAAATGCTTTCCTGCTGTAACTTCCACATGGCCGTCGAGAATGTTCTCAAGCGTATTCATGGCCAATGAACTGTATTTTTCGATGTGCGCAAATACCTGTTCCAGCTTCAGCTCAAAACGTTCAATCTCTTCATCGTCGCCGTTTACACGGATGGTGTTACCACGCGCTACAATCTTCAGCTTGGGGAAACGGCTTTGTATAAACTTGAATTTGGTATTGGTGGGCCCGAAAAACTCCAACGGATCGATATCGGGCAAAATGATTTCTTTCTCTGTCAAGCGTTAATTCCTTTTTTGATAAGTTTCTAAACGAGGGGTTAATTTTCCCTCAAAAGTAGATGGATTTTTGTTGCAGTGGGAATAATCACGTTAACATCTGATTTGGGACTGCGCGACCATTACGTGGCCGCGGTAAAAGCATC
>JBKCGW010000474.1:0-7155 GCA_046303175.1 Flavobacteriales bacterium | reverse complement strand
CCTGTATAGCGCAGGTGTCGATGGATACGCAGTGGTTATTGACCAAAGCTCATTGCCTTCTGCCGGCACGGCTGATTATATCCGCTTGTATCGTGTAGACAACGGAGCCTACGCTTCTACGCCTATCGTGAATTCATCCACTGATTGGGTTGACCAGGTAAATGGCGGAACGCGTGTGGGTATTCAAGTTATTTTGAGTGAAACAGGAACATGGACCATTAGTGTAGATAACAACGGTGGTTTTGAATCGCTTACTTCCTTGGGTTCAGGAACTGACCTTGCAGGTGGAGCTCTTACCTATCCATTGGCTAAATACTTCGGGGTGCGCTTCAAATACCTTGCGGCTGCTTCTGATTTATTCCGCTTTGATGACTTGCTCATGGTTCAGAGCGGTTGCAAGCGCTTGTGGTATAGCCAAGCTACAGGCAATTCCAACGGTGCTATTTGGGCACCCACAGCGGTAGGAACTGCGCAGGCAGTGCTTTCAGGCCGCTATGATCGTTTTGTGATTCAGAGCGGACACACCGTAACAGCAACAGGCACTTGGCTTGTCAATGACTTGTCAATCAACTCCGGTGCAACGTTGAACGGTGGCAGCAGCGAAATGCGCGTTCACGGTAACTGGATTAACGAAGGAACGTTCACAGCAAGCACATCAACAGTGGTATTCAAAGGTCAGGCGGCCCAAACAATCGGTTTTGCCGGAGGTGCGTCGCAGACTACTTTCAATAACCTCACTATTGATAACGACGGATCGAGTGTTTCACTGACTCCTTCGTTGGTTGCGGCTACCGGAGTGGTTTCTATGCTCGAAGGAACGCTTCAAACCAATGGCAATTTGCGCCTGATTTCAAACTCAGCAGGCTCTGCTTCAATCGGTGAGATTAAAGCCGGTGCTGCTGTTTCAGGAAATGTTGAATTACAACGCTACATACCGTCTATTCCAAGCTCACAAGGTTACTGGTTCAACTTGGCGTCTCCAATTCAAGGACAAACCATCGCCGGTTGGAATGATGATATTGTAACTACCGGTTTCCCGGGTTCTGATTTCCCAACATACGGCTTCAACAATATTCAGTACTACAACGAGTCGGCTGCCGGAACCATGAACACAGGTTATGTGGGTGTAACCAACGTGACCAATGCCATCGAGAATAATCGTGGGTATTACGTTTGGCTTGCAGGGGCGGTGCAGAACCTCGATAATACCGGTCTCATTCAAAGCGGGCAGGTTACGGTGCCTCTGAGCTACACCGTTACTTCACCGGGTGGAATTTTTGATTATGGTTGGAACCTGGTTGGAAATCCATATCCTTCAGAAGTAGACTGGAACCTGGTGTCGGCTTCATTGTCCGGTCCTAAGGTCTACTACGTTTTTGATTACCAATAGAATTCCTACAAGTTACGCAATGCAACCACAAATACAGGAACCGCTTCTCGTTACATCGCTCACAGCCAAGGATTCTTGGTGAAGGTGAATACATCAGGTCAAAACCTGGTATTCCAGGAAACGCACAAAACCAACACAGGTGCTGCATTTGAGCGAAGCGAAGACGAAAACAATGCATTTGTAGCATTGCGCTTCTCCAAGGGAATGCAGTCGGATGAAAGTATGATTGTGTTTGACGACCATGCGTTGGCGAGCTATGATATGTATGATGTGGCTGATTTGCAAAGCCCGGTGAACGAAGCAGTAGAAATGACACTGCAGGCATTCGATGGAGCACCGTTGGCACAAGATGCCCGTCCATATTCTTCTGAAATGGAAATTCCCGTTGTGTTGGAAATGCCCGAAGCCGGCGACTATTTCTTTACCGTTGTAGATCTTCAGAATTTACCACTTGGGTCATGTCTCACTGTTGAGGATGTGGTTACCGGTGATGTTACCACCATGACGAACGGTACCATGGTATTGGTTCATGCAAATGAGCCTTTCCAAGGTGTGCGACTCATCATCCGCGCTACTCCTTCTGCCAATACCGTGGTTACAGGAAGTTCTTGCTACGATGTGGCCGATGGTTCTATCGATGTGAATGTTCCCTCGCAAGATTGGAGCGTATCATTAAGCTCAGAAGAGGGCAGTGAGTTCTTGGCCCAGGGTTCTGTGACATTTGATCATCTTCAAGCCGGAGAATACTTGTTGCAGGTGGAGCATGCGACGTGCGGCGTTTCGTCACAATTGATTTCGGTGGAAGAGCCGAAGGAGATAAGCACCGTAATTACAGGCACTGAAGCGGTTGAATGCAACCAAGGTAATTCAGGCATGCTAACGTTTGAAGTGCAGCATGCACAGTGGTTCACCTTTGAGTTGCGCAATTCACTAAATGAAATTGTGCGAACTTCCAACGTGGAGGGATCAGAAGCGCTGTTGCAAGATTTGCCTGCAGACCTCTACTCGCTTCATGTGTTCACTCCGTGCAGCCAGGAAGTGGTAAATGTTGATTTGCGCGATGTGCTTGCGAATTCCATTGTTGTTGAACAACAAATCATTGCTCAGAATGACGAGCAAATGACCGTTCACTTGAATGCAACTACCGCTCAACCGGGAACATGCGTATGGAATTTCTCAAACGGTGTTCAACAAAGCGGAAATACTCTGGAAGTGTTGGTTCCTGTTCACGAAATGATTGGCTACACAGTGGAATGCAATGGAGTTTGTGATGCTACTGTAAGCGGCATGGTTCAATCTGTTGCGCTCTCGAATAATGAAATGGTGGAAAACAGCGCCGTTGTATTTGCACAAACTGCAGACAATATTCAGTTGCAGTTTGGTCAGCTCAACGCAACCGGCGTAGAGGCTTCCATCTATGATGCTTCAGGAAAATTGATTGAAACATCATCGTTCATTGTAGCGGATGGAATGCGCCGCGAGTGGTCAACACAAGGCTTCAGCGCCGGAGTTTACACACTCGTGCTCAGCTCAGAGAACAACGCTTTGTTCACGAAGAAATTTATTAAGTAATTAGTCAAATAACGATTGAAGCCCCGCCCTTGTGACGGGGTTTCTTTTTTAGGATGAAGGCAAATCGATACGCAATTGTTGTTGCTGCGGGAAGCGGGAAGCGCATGGGTGCTCCGTTGCCTAAACAATTTCTGACCATTGCAGGTAAACCGATGCTCATACACACGCTGGAGCGCCTGCATTCCTTCGATAGCAACATGCACTTGGTGTTGGTTCTTCACCCCGATTATTTCAGCTTCTGGAAGGCACTGACCGAGGAGTACAGGTTCATTGTTCCACATACTATAGTTGCCGGCGGACAGGAGCGTTTTCACTCCGTAAAGAATGCAATCGATTTCATACAGGATGAGAGTGCTGTTGTAGGCATACACGATGCCGCCCGACCGCTCGTGAGTATTGATACGCTTGTTCGATGCTTTGAAACCGCTGAGCAGAAAGGCAATGCAGTACCTGTAATTGCATTGAATGATAGCTTGCGTGTTGTGAATGATGGCGGTAATTCTGCGGTTGAGCGGTCACTGTATCGACTCGTTCAAACGCCGCAGTGTTTTGCCATGAACATCCTGAGAGCTGCTTTTGACAAACCCTATCAGCCTTTATTTACCGACGATGCATCGGTGGTAGAATCAATAGGTCACACTATCCACCTGGTAGAAGGCAATCGTGAGAACCTTAAAATCACTACTGCAGAAGATTTGCGTTGGGCCGAATGGCAATTAACCACGTGATGTCGGTGGATGAACACCTTGTTCATCCGGTATTCCCAAGTAATTGAAACTGTTCCAAGGCCACGAACTTTTCTGAATAAAAATGCGCATGAGCAAGAGGAAAACAGTGCAAGCAGATACGTAAAACAACCAGTGACTGAACAGGCTGTTTTCGGGTGTTTCCAGCGTTCCAAAGTATTGAAACATGAGAAAAGCCGTCGCATTATTGACGAAATGTGCGGCAATGGAAGTCCATAAACTACCGCTCCAGATAACCATGTAGCCCAACAAAGCACCCATAATCATGCGGGGAAGAAAACCGTAAAACTGAACGTGGATGAGGCTGAAAAGAAACGCGGTTATCCAAATGGACGCATGAACGTTGCGAGTAATTTTTGCCAGTAGCGGCATAAGAACACCGCGAAAAACAAGCTCTTCGCAAACGGCAGGTATGATAGCGATGCTTAGAAAAGCAACTGCTGTAGGGACCCCTGTTGTAGGGTTTAAGAACATGCGGGTCATTTGTTCCGCAAGTTCTTCGGTGGGCTTGAACGTGCGTTCGAGCCAAGAGTTTTCGGGAATGAGCAACTGATTAATAAAGGCCGAGGCATCAATGATGGGTGCAGCAGCAACGATAAGAACAGGTGCAGCAAGGAGCATCCAACCCGCCTTGTTAAGCATGAGGTTGTGTATGGAGTTTCCTCCAAACAACAAGAGGTAGAGCATCACAGGAACAGCGAAGCCGATGATTTGCGTTAAGTTATTCATCCAAATTAACGCATGTGCATAGCGTGGCTCCGGCTGTGAAAGAATCAAGGGCAAGTCCTCCAGCGGTATTCCGAAAACGGCGGTTCCCGCGCCCATGGCTACAATGGTTCCCAAACCTATGCATGTGAGGGTGAGGGCGCAAAACAAGATGAGTTGCGGTCCGGCACTCAAGCCTTTCATTAAAGAGTTCATGCTACAAAGGAAGCAAAGTATCTTTGCACTCGCTTTTCGGAATGATTAAAATTGGTAACATAGAACTGCCGGACTTTCCCTTGCTACTCGCACCCATGGAGGACGTGAGTGATCCGCCCTTTCGTTTGGTGTGCAAGGAGAATGGTGTAGACCTCATGTATACTGAGTTTATAAGTAGCGAAGGTCTCATACGCGATGCTGCTAAAAGCCGCATGAAGCTCGATATTTTCGAATACGAGCGCCCCATCGGCGTCCAAATATTCGGAAGCGATACCGAAACCATGGTGAAGTGTGCGGAAATTATTGAAGCCACCAACCCGGATTTGCTCGACATCAATTACGGTTGTCCTGTGAGCAAGGTGACTTGCAAAGGAGCGGGAGCGGGCATTCTGAAGGACATTCCCAAGATGGTATCCATGACAGAGGCAATCGTTAAGGCCACTAAATTGCCGGTTACTGTAAAAACCCGCTTGGGTTGGGATGAGGACAGCAAGAACGTGGTGGAGGTAGCCGAACGTTTGCAAGACATCGGTATACAGGCCCTTACCGTGCATGGTCGCACACGCGTTCAGATGTATAAGGGTTTCGCCGATTGGAGGCTAATTGCCAAGATCAAGGAAAATCCGCGCATGCGAATTCCCATTTTCGGTAATGGTGACATTGACTCGCCTGAGAAGGCTGTTGAGTACAAGAATACCTACGGCGTGGATGGAATTATGATTGGAAGAGCGAGTATTGGATATCCCTGGATATTTAATGAAATCAAGCATTTTGTAAAAACAGGTGAAAAGCTCCCTGCACCAACAGTTGCCATGCGCGCAGAAGCCTGCAGAAAGCATTTTGAGTTTTCGCTGAAGTGGAAGGGCCCTGTGCTCGGTGTGCTTGAGATGCGCCGACATTACAGTAATTACTTCAAAGGGTTACCGCATTTTAAGGAGGACCGCATGGAGCTTGTTACTACCAACGATGCAGAGGTAATTCTTCGCAAACTGGAGCAGATAGTTTCTAAATACGATGGCGTGGAGTTTCTCGCCTAACCATTTCTTCCCTGCATATTCTTACAGAAGATCTTTGCCAAGGTCTTTGCGATAATAGATATCCTGCCAATGAATGTGGGCTGCACTCTCATACGATTGGTGAAGGGCCTCATGAATCGTTGAGCCGTAGGATGTGATAGCCATTACTCGACCTCCGTTTGTAACGAGGTTGCCGTTACTCAGCTTGGTTCCTGCATGAAAAACGATGCTGCCTATTGCTTGGTTTGCTCCGCTGATGATGTTCCCTTTCGCATAGTCTTCGGGATATCCGCCTGCTACTAGCATAACAGTGGAAGCAGCGCGAGCATCAGTTTCTAAGTGCATGCCGGCCAATGAGCCTGTTGCCGCAGCATCGAGCAACGGAAGCATGTCGCTGGCAATTCGGGGCATCACAACTTCAGTTTCAGGATCGCCCATGCGGCAATTGTACTCTATTACAAACGGATTACCCTTCACATTGATGAGCCCGAAAAAAACGAAACCGGTATAGCGCATGCCTTCTGCATGTATGCCATGCATGGTTGGTTTTACAATCTGTTCTTCTACCTTTTGCATGAAGGCTTGATCTGCAAATGGTACCGGACTTACTGCGCCCATGCCGCCTGTGTTCAATCCTGTATCTCCTTCGCCGATGCGTTTGTAGTCTTTCGCTTCGGGCAGCAGCACATAGTTTTTTCCATCGGTGAGCGCAAACACAGAGAGCTCTATACCGGTCAGAAATTCTTCAATGACCACGCGTGCGCTGGAAGCGCCAAACTGACCGCCCAATAAGGTTTTGAGGGCTTCTTTGGCTTCATCGATGCTATCGATAATGAGCACACCTTTTCCGGCTGCCAGTCCATCGGCTTTGAGCACATAGGGCGACTGCAACGAGTCTAAATACACCAACCCATCGGCAAGTGTTTCTTGTGTGAACGTGGCGTAGCGAGCAGTAGGTATGCCATGACGCGCCATGAATTGTTTCGCGAAGTCTTTACTTCCCTCGAGTTGAGCAGCATGCTTGTCGGGCCCCACAAACTTTACATGCTTGAGTGTTTCGCGCGAATAGAAATGGTCTGCCAAGCCCTCCACCAAGGGTACTTCCGGACCAACCACTACCAGGTCTATCTTGTTTGCAAGTACATGTTCCTCTATAGCAGCAAAATCACTTAGCGAACAGTCGAGGTTGGTTGCAATAGCTGCTGTGCCTGGGTTTCCGGGTGCAACATAAAGCTTCGATAGCACAGGGCTTTGAGCGATTTTCCAGGCGATGGCGTGTTCACGTCCACCGGAACCTAACAAGAGAACATTCATGGGTTTGCTTTGAGCGGCAAATTTCAATGGAATGGGTGGGTCAATGCGTTTGTTTTTACCAACAAAAAACCCCGACCAGACGATCGAGGTTGAATATCATGAAAGAACTATTTCGATTAAACTGTAGTACCTTCTTTGATTGCCTTTTCTGTGTAGGCCTTCTGGCGGCGAAGCCAGTAGATAATCGCTAAAAATG
>JBKCGW010000473.1:0-1821 GCA_046303175.1 Flavobacteriales bacterium | reverse complement strand
CCTCACCTTACATAAAGCTCAGCGCCGGGTGCAAGATGAACAAGCAGTGCGTGAATACGACGTCGTTTTCTACGATGCATTTGGCCCGCCCACACAACCCGAGATGTGGACGCTTGCTATTTTCAAACGCATGTTTACCGCGCTGAAACCCGGTGGAATCTTTGTTACCTATTGCGCCAAAGGACAAGTGCGCCGCGATTTACAAGTCGCGGGCTTCGCTGTTGAACGACTGCCGGGACCTCCCGGAAAACGCGAAATGCTGCGCGCAACCAAACCACTACTCCATGGATAACACTCCCACCCTTCCCACACGTTTCAACGTGCGTGCATACTTCATCTTGTTCAACGAATTACAGGATGCGGTGCTCGTGAGCGACGAACTCATATTCGGAAATGCTTACACGAAGTTTCCCGGCGGTGGCGTGGACTTTGGAGAAGGACCAGCTCAAACCGTGGTGCGCGAAGCGATGGAAGAAATGAAACAACCCATCGAAGTAACGGGGCATTTTTACACCACCGACTTCTACTTGCCATCCTTCTTTCATCCGGCCGATCAAATTATTTCGATTTACTACACAGCGCGTATGATAGGCGAGCAACAATTCACCGATGCGCACATTGCGTTCGACTTCAAGCAACGCATTTACAATGAAGAATCGTTTCGTTGGGTGAAGTTGAGCAGCATTCGAGAGGATATGTTTCACTTTGATGCGGACAAGAAAGTGGCTGGGATGTTGGCTTCAGGAAGGATTATAGGATTGTAGGATTATAGGATTGCAGGGACGGCCAACCTTCAACTTTCAACTTTCAACCTTCAACCAAGTCCTCACATTGCCAGGCGGCGCATGACGTGCCGCTCGACCGACTCAAACAATTGATCGGGATTCATCGTGCGCCAGCGCACTTCGTTGAGTTTGCCACCCAATACAAAATAACTGTCGATGTTGGCCGAGTTGATATCCGACAATACGTGCTCACGCACATTCATGAGCGCTATCCATCCGTCACTGTCATTCACTTCTTCAAACCACTCTTCGTAATAGCTATCGTCGGACGAGTGAAAGTTGAGGATGTTTTCTCCAATGAGAATGAACTTCGAAACGCCTTGCTGCATCATGGTTTCTATGACCTCGCGTTTCAAAAACATGATGTCGTTATAGAGTAAATCATTCCATTCCCCAATGAGCTCGATGATGGCAAACCCGTTTTCATAGTGGCAATACAACACCTTCATGAACAACGTTTGGCTACCGAAACTATCCCATTGCGGATGGATGTAGTAGTTGTAAATCTTGGACGAAAATTCGAACTCGGAATACTCGCGCTCGAAGAATGGAGAATAGGGATCTTCAGCTGCTATGTAGTAGCCGCGCCAGTTGTAGTATGGTTCGATATCGTGCATGGCTATTTCACTCCTGCATGATCAACTGCCTTGCGCACGCTTCCATGCTCGAGCAACAGTCGCTGTGCTTCTTCTTCCGATAATCCTGTTTGCTGCATCACCATGGTTGTGCCGCGGTGCACGAGCTTACGGTTGCTCAATTGCATGTCGACCATTTTATTTCCGCGCACACGGCCCAACTGAATCATGACACTCGTAGAAAGCATGTTGAGCACCAGCTTCTGAGCTGTGCCGCTCTTCATGCGTGTGCTGCCAGTAACAAACTCCGGACCTACCACTACTTCGATTGGATACTCAGCCACCTGCGTAACGGCCGAACCTGCATTGCATGTGATGCACCCTGTGGTAATACCCGCCTCACGGCATTTCGTGAGGGCTCCCACCACATACGGCGTTCCACCTGATGCAGCGATGCCCAC
>JBKCGW010000472.1:0-1239 GCA_046303175.1 Flavobacteriales bacterium | reverse complement strand
CCGCCATTCACCGTTGGATTAATCGGCATCATATCCTGGCTTAGTGCGCATTGCATATTCAATTGCGTGCTGAACTTTCCGTTGCAGGCTTTGGCTATGGGGGCGAGTTTTTGGATGGTTACGAACTGTGTTGCAGCCTTGTTGATGTCCATGTTCTGAATGTCGAATAGGAAATCCATCTTGGGTGCAGCAAGGTTTTGAGCGTTGTAATCTCCGGTCATCGCCACTGTGCCGTCAATCACGTTCATGCGCAAATTATTGAGTGTTGCTATTTGATTGCGCAACACGATTCCGCCTTGAACATTGGTGATTTCATTCACATCATACACCATTTTCGCGAAGTTGGCATTAAGTGTAAAGTCAATGTTGCCGGGCAATTCAATCGGGCTCATGCTCGAAGTATCGGCTGCGGCTGGCGCGGCCTCGGTGGTTGTGGAGGTCGCGTCTTCGGTCATAAACTCGTTGAGATCCATGAGCGATGAACTCACATTGAAAGAGCCCACAAGCAAGGAGTCGTGAAGAGCATAGGCGAGGTAGCGTTCAATTTTTCCGGCAGCTTGAAGGTCGCTCTTGCCAATGCGCGCGTCGAAGCCTGCTAGGTCGATGAATTGCGGTGTGAAATTGAACACGGCCTTATTCACTTGCAGGTCGTAGGGGAGGGAATCGCTCTTGAACAATACGTTCTGAATGTCAATCATACCCTTCGCATCAAAACGCTCGTAGTTGCCGCTTTCCACTACGCTGTAATTTCCTTTCATCGCTACGTCGGCATTGATGATTCCGTGCACATCATCGCCATTTTCGAGCGGAATAAACTCACGCACGTTATCGAGGTTCACCAGCGCTTTGCATTCAAAATCGATGTAGGGATCGCTTTCGGGAGTGCGCAGGTGTAAGGTCATATCGACCGGATTTGCCGCCATTTCGAGGTGGAACTTGTCGACATCGACAGTGGTGTTGTCTTCGTTATTCATGTCGGCAAATACTTTTGCTTTCACATGGATGTTGTCGACGCTCTTGGGTAAATCAGGGTATTTGAAGCGTGCATTGTCGATGGCTAAATCGAGCCCGATGCTCGGCATGCTGTTATCGTTGTAGGTGCCGCGCACAAATCCGTTGAACGCTAGGTTGCCCGTTGCATCCACTCCTTGTACATCTTTCGCAAATTCAAGAGGCACCATCGAGAGGAATTGTTTGAAGTCGTTTTTGAGGGCTTCAAACGAGATGTCCATATCGATG
>JBKCGW010000471.1:0-5375 GCA_046303175.1 Flavobacteriales bacterium | reverse complement strand
CCGCGCAGCTAACACTGCTAAGACTTCAGTTGAAATCTTCGACATGACCGGTAAGAAAGTTGCCGATGTGTTTGTAGGTTCTGTTGAAGCCGGTGCTGAATACCGCGTAGACTTCAACGTTAGCAACCTTGCTACAGGCGTATACACATACCGCTTGACCAATGGTTCTGAAGTGAAGATCGAGCGTTTGATCATCAGCAAGTAATCATACCGAGAGACCTTCTCTCTTAATCAAAAGCCCTCCTGCGAAAGCGGGGGGGCTTTTTTTGTAAGGGCGAATGGCGAGGGGCGAATGGCGAATGAAGAGGTGAGCTATGCTAGCTCGAATAGATGAAAAGCAATAGGTTGATTCGGGAAAACCACCCGAATATCAAGGAACATCCTAACCGTACTTAGTACTTAGTAATTACTACTTCGACCCGGCAATCCGTCATCCGTAATCCTTTATCCCCCTCAAAGCTCTTCCTTCAAAAACTTCCCCGTCCAACTGGCTTTTACTTTACTTACTGCTTCCGGCGTGCCGGTGGCAATAATTTGTCCGCCGCCATGACCGCCTTCCGGACCCACATCTACGAGGTGGTCGGCTACTTTGATAACGTCCATGTTATGTTCAATGACCAACACCGTATTGCCACGGTCAACCAGACGATTCAGCACGTTGATGAGCATTTGTACATCCTGGAAATGCAGTCCGGTGGTGGGCTCATCGAGGATATACATCGTATTGCCCGTGTCGCGTTTGCCTAACTCGGTAGAAAGCTTCACGCGTTGCGCTTCACCTCCGCTGAGCGTGGTAGAATGCTGTCCGAGCGTGATATAGCCTAAACCTACGTCTTGCAGGGTTTTTACGACGTGACGAATGCGTGGATGGGCTTCAAAAAACTCAACCGCCTGATCCACCGTCATGTCAAGCACATCAGCAATGCTTTTTCCTTTGTACCGTATTTCTAATGTTTCCCGGTTGTAGCGTTTACCCGAACACATTTCACAACCCACCAACACATCGGGCAAGAAATTCATTTCAATGGTCTTTACGCCCGCACCTTTGCAGGTTTCGCAACGACCGCCGCTTACATTGAACCAAAATCGACCGGGTTGATACCCCCGAATTTTCGCTTCGGGAAGTGAGGCAAACAAATTTCGAATGTCCGTGAAAATACCGGTATAGGTGCTTGGATTACTCCTCGGTGTTCTTCCAATCGGGCTCTGGTCTATCTCGATTACCTTATCCAAGCTCTCAAGACCCTTAATCGACTTGTAAGGTAGTGGCTTCTTTACACCGTTATAGAAATGTGCGTTTAGGATAGGGTAGAGCGTGTGCTCGATGAGCGAAGACTTTCCGCTGCCGCTCACCCCTGTAACCCCCACAAACATGCCTAGTGGAATTTCGAGTGTCACATTCTTTAGGTTGTGGCCGGTGGCTCCGGCCAACACTAGTTTCTTTTTGTTGCCCTTTCTGCGTGTTGCCGGAACTTCAATGCGCAAGTCCCCTCGAAGATAACGCGCTGTTACGCTGTCTTGTTCCCGCAAGTCGGAGGGCTTTCCTTGTGTCATGATGCGACCGCCGTGCATGCCAGCGCCGGGTCCAATGTCAATGAGGTGGTCGCTTTGCAGCATCATATCGCGGTCGTGCTCAACCACAATGACACTATTACCACCATCGCGCAGTGCTTGCAACGAGGCAATCAACTTGTGATTGTCGCGCTGGTGCAATCCAATGCTGGGCTCATCCAAGATGTAAAGTACACCCACCAATTGTGACCCGATTTGTGTGGCAAGGCGAATGCGCTGCGCCTCACCACCGCTTAAGGTGCGGGCACTGCGGTGCAGTGTGAGGTAATCGAGTCCAACATCCACTAAAAAGCGCAGTCGATTTCTCACTTCTTTCAGTGGTTCGTGAGCAATGGCAAGTTGACGCTGCGTCATTTTGTATTCCACTCCCTCCAGCCATGCGATAAGCTCGTGCATGCCCATCGACGCTAACTCTGCAATGTTTTTTTCCCCTATTCGGAAGTACAGCGCATCCTTTTTCAGGCGCGCTCCGTTGCATTCCGGACAAGCCATTTTATTCATGAAACTTTCTGCCCAGCGTCGCAATGCAGGGCTGCTGTCTTCATCTATCTGCTTTTCGATTTGTGCAATGATGCCCTCATATTTAATCTGATAGGTTACGTTGCCTCCTGTAGTGACATCAAACAATTCTTCTGATCCGTTAAGAAGAACGTTGATGACTTCTTCCTCGATATCACTGATGGGCGTGTTTAGATCATATCCAAAATGCTTGACGACTGCTTCGACCTGCTGGAACCACCAATTGTTTTTACCATCACCCAATGGGGCTATACCGCCCTTTTTGATAGATTTGGATGGGTCGGGAATAATCTTGTGCATATCCACCTCGGCAACTTCGCCGAGACCGCCACAATGTGGACATGCACCATAAGGCGAATTGAAAGAGAACAAATTCGGCTCAGGCTCAGCATACGACATGCCCGATGTTGGGCACATGAGGTGACGGCTGAAGTGCTTAATAGCAGGCGTATTTGCTTTCTTCTTTGAAGCCTTTACCTCCTCTTGAAGATAGGGAAGGACCATCAGTGTCCCTTTTCCCAGTTTCAGCGCCGTTTGAACGGTTTGTCTCAAACGAGTTAAGTCACCATCCGAGGTTTCTTTCGTGGTTGTCTTAAAAGCACCTAATGCCAACCGGTCGATTACGACCTCAATATCGTGAATCTTGTAGCGATCTACTTTGTGACCCTTGGTTAGCTCAACAATTTCACCATCAATTCGGGCGCGCAAATATCCTTGCTTCATGATTGACTCGAAAAGCTCACGATAATGCCCTTTGCGCCCTTTAATCAACGGTGCTAGAATCGCAATTTTTTGGTTCGCGTATTCTTCTCGAATGAGCTGAATAATCTGATCATCAGTATACCGAACCATGCGCTCACCTGTAACATACGAGTAGGCGTCGGATGCGCGCGCATAGAGCAGGCGCAGAAAGTCGTAGATTTCCGTTATCGTTCCTACCGTCGATCGCGGATTGCGACTCACCGTTTTCTGTTCGATAGAGATTACCGGTGAAAGCCCATTGATTTTGTCGACATCCGGTCGCTCCATTTCACCAATAAACTGTCGTGCGTAAGCACCAAACGTCTCGATGTAACGGCGCTGGCCTTCCGCATAAATGGTATCAAAAGCAAGCGAAGATTTCCCGCTACCGCTCAATCCGGTTATGACCACAAGTTGATTGCGTGGAATGGTAACATCAATGTTTTTGAGGTTGTGCTCGCGCGCACCAATGACTTCTATTTGCTCTTCGACCGGTTGCATAGCGCAAAGATGCTTCGGTACTTTCTAAAACAATCGAATGAAGCTTCACAATTAGTCAACAGCCTTAACGATGCTTGTCCCAATTCCTTCAGTATGTTTGTTGCCTTCGCCCCGATTTGTATGCTTTTCCATACCTCAACCTTTTTAGTGTTCTTTCTAACCGTCTTTGCCTTGCATTGGTGGGTGTTGAAGCGTGAAGTAAAATGGCAGAATGCGCTGTTGCTTGCATCGAGCTATTTCTTTTACGGGTGCTGGGACTGGCGATTTGTGGCTCTGCTGGTCTTTTCTACGCTGCTTGATTTTATAACGGGAATAAAAATCGGGGATTCAAAAAGCGAACGAGCCCGCAAAATTTGGCTGTGGACCAGCGTTGGCATCAATGTCGGATTGCTGGGTGTTTTTAAGTACTACGATTTTTTCGCATTATCGTTTGCCGAGGCTGTAGGGCACTTCGGCTGGAAAGTCGATGTAGTAACGTTGCAGTTGATTTTGCCCGTTGGAATTTCCTTCTACACCTTTCATGGGTTGAGCTATGTGCTCGATATCTACCATAGGCGCATTGAACCCGATAGGAATCTGGTGGATTATGCCCTCTTCGTTAGTTATTTTCCTTTGTTGGTTGCAGGTCCCATTGAGCGTGCAACTCACCTGTTACCGCAATTGAAAAGAGCGCGTCAGTTTAATTCGGCTCAAGCGGTAGAGGGTTTGCGTATTTTTTTGTGGGGATTGGTGAAGAAGGTGCTCATAGCAGACAACTGCGGAATTATAGCCGATGCCATTTATGCCGACCCAACGCAATGGAATGCACCTACCTTGTGGCTGGGAGTTGCCATGTTTACGATACAGGTGTACGGAGACTTTTCAGGCTATTCGGATATGGCACAAGGTGTATCTCGCATTTTCGGAATCGAGCTCATACGGAATTTCAACTACCCCTATTTCGCTACGAGTATTGCTGAATACTGGAAGAGGTGGCACTTATCGCTCACAGGGTGGTTCCGCGATTATGTCTATTTCCCGCTAGGTGGCAGTCGAGGCAGCAAATGGAAACAGGCCCGCAATATTTTCATCATTTTCCTGCTCAGTGGTTTTTGGCATGGGGCCAATTGGAATTATGTAGGTTGGGGATTTGTGAACGCGTGTTATTTCATTCCGGGGATCATCAGGGGTAAAAGGGAAGTTTGGTATCAGAAATATCTCACCAATGGCCTACTTGGCCGAGTGTTGGAACTAGCGCTCATTGTAAGCACGTTTATTCAAATAATGCTTTCGCTCGTGGTATTCAGAAACACCAGCATTTCCAATATGTTGGTTTATATGCGGAATATGTTTGTTGGTGCATGGGAGTCAATACCCGGAGAAAAGCTCATTGGATTCAACAAGACGATTCTTTTAGTTGGATTTTTCTTCTTGGTTGAATGGTTTTCAAGACACAAAGAACATCCATTCGCACAGTTGCATGACAAATTCAGCAGACCGATACGCTGGGTCATTTATTATATAGTTCTTATACTATTGGCCTGGTTTGCAGGTCATCAGCAACAATTCATATACTTTCAATTCTAAGCATGAAAAACATCGTATTGCGCGCCCTGTTGTTTTTCGCTCCGATTCTCGGGGTAATTGCTCTTTATATTTACTTGGATCCTTTCAAGTTGGTTGGGCTAAAATCCAATTACAAACCAATGGGACAACCTGTATCGGTGCCCTTGAATCAAAACAGGGTGAGCGCAGGGACGTTTTTGTTTTACAAGGACAGCCTTCATTACAATTCGTTCATCTTCGGTAGTTCTCGTTCGATGTTTTATGAGATACATGATTGGGTTCCCTATTTGGATGCATCAGCCAGTTGTTTACATTTTGATGCATCGGCTGAAACGCTCGAGGGTATCTTGCATAAAGTGCAGTTTATTGATAGGGAAGGGGGCGATTTCCGAAACGTGCTTTTCATTTTGGATGTCGATATTTTTCGCTCATATACATTGCTGAATGAGCATTTATACATGGAAGATCCGTTGGTGGTGGGCTATAGTAAATGGTTG
>JBKCGW010000470.1:0-1618 GCA_046303175.1 Flavobacteriales bacterium | reverse complement strand
CTTCGGTTTGTAAGCAAAAGTAAGGAGGATAACCACAATACAAGGGGCCTGTGCGCTTCAAAATACCCTACATTTGAACACCATAATTGACTATGAAATTCATTTATTGCATCGCCCTATTACTGCCGTTTGCGGCAGCTGCCCAAACTGAACCTACCAAGTATTGGGAGGATAAATTCAAGCAACTGGGACCGGAATTGGCAACGCCCAACGAACAACGCACGGCCAGCGGTGCTCCCGGCAATGCCTATTGGCAGCAACGCGCCGATTACGTGATGAACATCACCATCGATGATGCAACGCAAACTCTTTTTGGCGAAGAAACCATCACCTACTTCAACGAGTCACCCGATGCACTGAGCTATCTGTGGTTGCAACTCGATCAAAACGCCTTTGCCAAGGATGCCGATAGCTATGCCATAGAGCAAATGAAAATCGGTGAAAACGTGAGCTACAACGATTTGGTAGACATTAATCCTTGGTACGACGGTGGCTTCAAGCTCGACTATGTGCGCGATGCCGCGGGCAAAGCCCTTCCCTACACCGTGAACAAGACGATGATGCGCATCGACCTTCCGCAGGCCTTGAAACCGGGAGGAACGTTTGTATTCAAAATCAAGTGGTGGTACAACATCAACGACCGCATTCGTCTCGGTGGCCGTAGCGGATATGAGTATTTCGAAGAGGACGGAAACTACCTCTACACCATGGCCCAGTTCTTCCCCCGCATGGTCGTGTATTGCGACAACCAAGGCTGGCAGCACAAGCAGTTTCTGGGAGCCGGCGAGTTCACACTCAACTTCGGCAACTACGATGTGAAAATTACGGTTCCCGCTGATCACGTAGTGGCCTCAACAGGAGTGCTGCAAAATGCAAAAGACGTGATGACCGCGGAGGAGCTCAAGCGTTTCAACGCGGCCAAAACGAGCGACGAACCCATCGTGATTGTTACACAAGAAGAAGCTGAGAAAAAGGAGAAAAACAAAGAGACTTCTAAAACCAAGACCTGGCATTTCAAGGCAGAGAATGTGCGCGACTTTGCATTTGCCAATTCCCGCAAATTCATTTGGGATGCACAAGCCGTTAAGATTGGCGACAAAACACCCCTTGCTATGTCGTATTACCCGAAAGAAGGAAATCCGCTTTGGGGGCAATTCAGCACACGCGTCGTGGCGCACACCCTGCGCAGTTACAGCAAGCACACCATCGACTATCCATATCCGGTAGCTATTTCAGTTCACACGAAGTGGATGGGAATGGAATACCCCATGATTTGCTTCAACGGCGGTCGCCCGGAAAAAGATGGAACCTACGACCAAGGCACGCGCGATGGAATGATCTCGGTAATCATTCACGAAGTAGGACACAACTTCTTCCCCATGATCATCAACAGCGACGAGCGACAATGGACCTGGATGGATGAAGGATTGAACACCTTTGTGCAGTACCTCGCCGAAAAGGAATACGACCGTAACTACCCCACTCGCCGTGGACCTGCGCGCAACATTGTTGACTACATGCGAGGTGACAAAAGCACCATGAGTCCAATCATGACCAACAGCGAAAGCATTTATCAATTTGGAAATAACGCATATGGCAAGCCCGCTACCGCGCTCAA
>JBKCGW010000469.1:0-4045 GCA_046303175.1 Flavobacteriales bacterium | reverse complement strand
GGTATTTCCAACACCGATTTCGCGCGTTGAAACAAGTTGCCCGATGAGTTGCACGTTGGCCGCTTCCGACTCGATGTCGGCAATGCGCGTAATTTGAGATCGATCGATGTAGCGAAAGGGGAAGTACTCGAGCAAATCTTCCCACGTGCGAATGCCCAATTCGGCCCTGAGCACTTCGGCGCGCTGAGGACCCACACCCTTGAGGTAGAGTATGTCTTTGTCGAGCATGCGCCGAAGGTAGTTATGGAAGGGGAACGAAACTCACTCGTCGAATTCTCGACACGGATTCGTATGCCATATTATTCCTTGTTGGCGGTATCCATCCAGATGGTTACGGGGCCATCGTTGATGAGTTCAACCTCCATCATAGCCCCGAAGGAGCCTGTTTGGATATCCTTCCCGAGGAGCTTTTTCAGTTGAAGAATAAAATGCTCATACAGTGGAATAGCCTTTTCGGGGCGGGCGGCGCGAATGAAGGAGGGGCGGTTGCCTTTCTTGGTTTGGGCATGCAAGGTGAACTGGCTTACTACCAGGATTTCGCCGTCTATCTGACAGATGTCGAGGTTCATTTTGTCCTCGTGGTCAGAAAAGATGCGCATGGATGCGATTTTCTGGGCCAGCCACTCGCTGTCTTGCTCCGTATCGGTGTCTTCAACGCCCACCAGAATGAGGAGGCCTTTGCCAATGGAGGAATGAATGGCCTTGTCGATACTGACCGAGGCACGGCTTACTCGCTGGATAACCACGCGCATATATTGGGGGGTATTTGGGGGTGCAAAATAATTTTTTTTGGGTTTCGTGAACCGTTCGGACTGTCTATTGGTTTATGGTATAAGACTCTCCCAATTCAAGTGGGTAGGTTTTGGTTAAAGGTTTAGTGACATGGGGCTGCCAATGGGCAGCCTCTTGTTTTTAGTCGAAATTATACGTGTTCGAAAGCGAGTCTTGTTAAGTTTGTTTGTACAACATCATCCCTATCGACTATGAAAACGATTTTTACTTTCCTTCTTCTATTCACACTGGTTACTTCCGGTTTTTCGCAGTGCGAGGCTTATTTGAATTTTGGTGGAATAGGATCTGATTTAACAATCGAGTTTGTGGCCTCCGGGGCGTCCAACCCTCAGTATATCTTGGATTGGGGAGATGGGACGGTAGATACTTCATCGACACCTTTTTTTCAGCATAGTTATTCGTCGGATGGACAGTTTGTTTTGTTCTACACCTACCAAGACTTGGATAACCCGAACTGCTTTTACTCTTCGTTTGATTCTGTAATTATTACAGGAGGTTCATGCAGTATGAATTTCACGGTTCAAACCATCGGGAATGTAGCGGCACTGGAGGCTTTCAGCAGCAATACGTCCATTCCGATTTATACGATTGAATGGGGAGATGGAAGTCCAACGGAGGTTGGAGATGCTGCTTTGCATACCTATGCTTCTCCTGGCAACTACCTTGTGTGTGTGCAGATGATTGATGCAGATCCAACCTTGCCTTGTGAGTTGTATGAATGCCAAAATATAGAGATAACAGGAGAGGGAAGCGATTGTGAGGTAGCGTTGGAGGTAGCGGTGGATGTGCAAACGGCCACGGCCACGATAACCGGTAATGGAGGACCACTCGCTGAGTACATCATCGACTGGGGCGACGGAAGTTTTGATTCGAATCCGATTGTAGAGCATACGTACTCGATAACCAACATCTACAATGTGTGTGTGTACTATGGTGTCGATGGCAACAGCGGATGTCAGACCAGTGCATGCACGGAGGTGAACATCGATCCATTTGCAAGCGATTGTTATTTTGATTTCGTACCGGTGGTGAATGGTCTGGATGTTGAGCTTGAAATATTGGCAGCAGGAGCTGCAGATCCGGAATTCTTTTTCGACTGGGGCGATGGTTCGCCGGGTGCTTACGGAACGCCTGCTATTTATAATTATTCGGGTGCAGGAACGTATGAAATCTGCGGAACCTACACCGATTTGAGCAACCCGATTGCTTGTCAACTCAACGTTTGTGAAACAGTTACCATCAGTACCTCATCAGGAGGATGTGAAGTGACATTGGATGTAACACAGAACGGCAGTGAAATTTCGGTGGTGGCGATTGGTACTGGAGCCACTCTCCCTTCCTACAACATCGATTGGGGTGATGGTTCGTTGCCGCTTTTAACCTCTACGGGAACACATGCCTACAACAACTCAGGAGCCTTCGAGATTTGTGCAACTTATTTCGATGAAGTAGATTTTGCATGTACCAGTACCGTGTGCGAAACGGTGGTAATTACATCAGTAGAAGAGGCTCGTGCTGTTGCTTTGATCAATGCACGTCCTGTTCCGATGGAAGATTGGGTGCAGGTAAATTATGCTCTAATCACGCCGGGCCAAATTCAATTCCGACTAATGGATGCGACCGGACGAATCGTTGAAACGTATATGCCGATTCAAGTTTCAAATGAGTTACAGACAGCACAATTGGACGTAAGCCAATTGCCTTCGGGGGTTTACTTCTTGGAATGCTTGACGGATGCCGGCAGTCAATCGCTGCGCCTTATCAAATAAAAAATCACTCCAACACGATGCGACGTGTGATGCACGTTTCTGCGTTGCAGAATTGAAGCAAGTAGTTTCCTGTCGGCAGCTCATTCAGGTCGATGAATTCGACGATTTGTAATGGTGTGCGATGAAGCAGTTTCACTTCTTCACCGGTGCTTGCCAGCACACGCAGTGAGTGCCAATCGAAATCGATGCTGTAAGCTTGAAGAATTCCCGAGGATGGATTGGGATAGATCTCTACCGAACAGTTTTCAATTCGGTTTTCTGATGAAGCAAAATCAGCCTCTTCATGGACTTGAATGGCAGCGGCAATGACGATGGGAATTACCGTCACGTTGTTGTTCTCATTGCTCTCGGCAATGGCATTGCCCGCGTCGCCTTTGATAAGTAAGTAACGTGTTCCCGGTGTGTTGGGAATAACGTAATTGATGTTCTCGTTTTCACTTTGCACCGTGCTGTTGAAGGTTGATACATCGTTTCCGATATACGTGTCGGTGCTTTGCCAAGTCATGTCGGTGCTGAGACGGTATTGTAGTGTCGAGTATGTGGTTGTGCTTGCTGATGAAATAATTTGTGTGCAATTGATGGTAATGGTTTGTCCGGTGATAACCGCCGCAGAGGAAACCGTGGCGTTGATCACAGTTACATCCGAAGCGGTAGATGGAGCAGGTATGGTAATGCTAATGCTGGTGGTGTTGTTGTTTTCGTTCAACTCAGACACCGTGTTCTGAGCATCTGCGCGCATGAGTATATACCGCGTGCCGCTTCCGGCGGGAATTGTATAGGTGATGTTTTCGTTTTCAGAAGAAATGCCTGCGCCGAGTGTTGAGATGTCGGTTCCTATGACCACATCATCGGTTGACCAAACATTGTCTAAGGAGTAGCGATATTCAAGAACAGGTGAAATACTGCCGCCGTTGGTTGGCGTAACTTGTTGGATGGCGTTGATGGTGATGGATTCACCAACCTGTAGAGATACTGTTGAAACGGATGCGCCTGAAAGGGTGATGTCAGGTGTGGAAGAAGTTTGTGGTAAAGCCAGCTGAAGGGCAGCTTGCATGTTGACCCTTCCGTAGCCGAGCTCCGTGCTCCATGTGCTCAGCGTATGGGTTGAATTTGCTGTGTAAGAATACCCTCCCACTTTTTCGCAGCTCTGAGCGAGGTATTGTTTGACTTGTGTTTCGGTGAGGTTGTCGTTTACTACAATCATGAGAGCGCCTACTGTTGCTGCGACCGGACATGCAGCGCTGGGTCCACTGAAATAGGTGTTGTCGCCTGTGCTGTAGCCTTGCGCTCCGGTGATGTCGGTGGTGGCTATGCTGTTGCCCGGGGCAGCGAGTGTAACTCCGTTTCCGTAGTTAGAAAAGGACGCACGAACATCCGCGCTGGTCGTTGCGCCAACTGCAATTACACCCGAGTTTGAAGCAGGGTAGTTGGTCCACGCGCTTAGGCCTGAGTTACCGCTGCTTGCGAAAACGGGAATTCCTTTG
>JBKCGW010000468.1:0-2780 GCA_046303175.1 Flavobacteriales bacterium | reverse complement strand
GTGCTGCTGCAGGAGCCATTAACTGAATGACCTCTTGCACTTTGACTTTAGCTTCCTGAGCTTTGATGGTTATTTTGAAGTCTTTTTGCTCAATAGCTAATTCTATGACGCAGCTCATAGAAAAGAAATTGATCAGCTCCTGAATTTGTGAAAGATTCATGTCCTGATTTTCATTTAAAAACGTCGCTTCTTCAGCCTTTGGGGCTGCAGTCGACGTTGTTTTGGTTTTGATTGTCTTTGCCAAAGGTAAACGATTTGAGTTAGATGATTATGCTGGCGTGTTGTACGCCCATTTTACATACACAGCCCCCCAGGTGAATCCACCGCCGAAGGCTGCTAATATGATGTTATCTCCTTTTTTCAATTGCTTCTCCCAATCCCACAGGCACAAAGGTATTGTGCCCGCAGTGGTGTTGCCGTAGCGCTGGATGTTGACCATCACTTTTTCCGGACCCACACCCATGCGGTTGGCCGTGGCATCGATGATGCGCAGGTTGGCTTGGTGAGGCACGAGCCACGCTACATCATCGGCTGTGAGGTTGTTCTTCTCCATGATTTCAGCCGAAACGTCGGCCATGCCTTTTACAGCTGCCTTGAATACCGGCTGACCATCCTGAAATACGAAGTGTTCTTTGTTGTCTACTGTTTCGTGGGAGGCAGGTTTTACCGAACCCCCGGCTTTTTGATGCAAGTATTGACGTCCGCTGCCGTCGGCTTTGAGTATGCTGTCCAGAATTCCCGTTCCCTCTTCGGTAGGCTCGAGCAGCACCGCTCCGGCACCGTCGCCAAAGATGATGCAGGTGGCACGATCGGTATAGTCGATGATGCTCGACATCTTATCGGCACCCACCACAACTACTTTCTTGTATTTGCCGGTCTCGATGAATTGAGATCCGGTGGCAAGCGCATAAAGAAAGCCTGAACACGCTGCGTTGATATCATAACTCCATGCATTGACCGCCCCGATTTTGTCGGAAATGATGTTGGCAGTTGCCGGAAACACATGGTCGGGGGTTACGGTTGCACAGATAAGAAGATCGATATCGGTTGCTTCGATACCGCGTTTGGCCAGTAGTCCTTTCACTGCTTCGGCACCCATGTCGCTGGTTCCCAGTCCTTCACCTTTCAGAATGTGGCGCTCCTGCACACCTGTGCGGGTGCGAATCCACTCATCGGTGGTATCAACCATCTTTTCGAGGTCGAAGTTGGTTAGCACATCGGGCGGTAGGTAGCCGTGAACGGCGGTTATTGCTGCAGTTGGTTTAGACATAGATGCGGTTAAACGTAAAGAAATGCGGGCAAATGTAACAAGGGAAGAGGAATGTAGGATTATAGGATTGTAGGATAGCAGGATTATAGGATTGTAGGGACGCCATTGCGGTGTCATGAAATGGTTTGATGCTGAAATGGGAGAGATATTTCCCAATAACTCTCGTCTTTGCCTCCATTTATGCCTAAGGTCCTAGATTTGGAAGCTAGATGGGCAACCGGTAAGCCGAAATCATGAAGACTCATTCTCCGTGCAATCCTATAATCCTACAATCCTATAATCCTCCAATCCTTTTCCTTGGAATTGTGAAAAAATGGATTACTTTTGCCGTCCGTTTTGAAATTCTGTCGAAGTGAACACATTAAAGGAATACCGCATTCCCTACCTAGGGCTTAAGGCGGGAAACCATCGGTACGAGTTTCATTTAACGGACGAGTTCTTTGATCAGTTCGAGTTTTCAGAGATTCAAGGTTCCAATCTCCAAGTGGAGGTAGACCTTGAAAAGCAAAGCACCATGATTGTTATTCAAACCCACTTGGGTGGTGAAGTACAGTCGGAATGCGATCATTGCGGAGATGCGTTGAAATTGACCATTCAACACCAGCATACACTGGTGGTGAAGTTTGGTGATGAGACGAGCGAAAGCGATGACGACATATTGGTGCTTGGCCCCAACGAGCATGAAATCGACTTGGCGCAGTATTTTTATGAATACGCCCACTTGGCACTGCCCGCACGAAAGGTGCATGCCCTCGAGACGGATTGCAACCAGGCAAGCCTGGCTCAGTTGGCCAAGTACAAAGTGGACCAAACGGCCAACACCCAATGGGCAGCTCTGAAAAACCTGAATTACGAAGACCCGGAAGACAATGAATTTTTTGACGAAGAAGAATAACGTTTTAATACCATACTAAAATGGCACATCCCAAACACAGGATCTCGCAAACTCGCCAGGCGAAGCGCAGAACGCACTACAAGATTGAAGCTCCAAACGTGGCAACCTGCCCAACAACAGGTCAGCCTCATTTGATGCACCATGCGCATTGGTATGAGGGCAAACTTTACTACAAGGGTAAAGTATTGGCTGAGAAGGAATCTGCAGACAACGCATAATCCTCCTTATAAAAAAGCTTTGAAGCCGGCCGCAAGTTTGCGGGCCGGCTTTCTTGTTTATACTCTTAGTGAATAATCACAGCTTTGTTCAGCCTTTTGTTATAAGTTAGCATGCAACTTCGAGATACCCGAAGTTTGCTTGAACAGTACACCTAATAATTTGAACGCATGCGATACCTTTTGATGCTCGTAATTGTTTTTATCCCCGCTTTATCCGGCTTATTGGCGCAAAATGATATCACCCCCGTTGTCAGTTCTGCATTGAAGAAGGGTGATGCCGAAACATTGTCGTCATTTTTTACGCCTTCTGTGGAGTTGACCGTGATGGGTAAGGAGGGTGTTTTTCAGGAAGATGAAGCACGCAAAATACTCGGACAGTTTTTCAAAGAGAATACAC
>JBKCGW010000467.1:0-3635 GCA_046303175.1 Flavobacteriales bacterium | reverse complement strand
CATCTTCTTGAAGGGTGGTGAAATCAAGGACAAGAGTGTGGGCATCGTTCCGAAAAATGTACTTACTGAAAAAATGGACGCTTTGCTGTAACAGGCAGAGTCAAATCTTGAAAAGCTGTCAGCACCTTGGCAGCTTTTTTTATGTAACCATACCCGCAATCCGCAATTCGTAATCAGTTCCCTCACCATGGATACTCGCATCATAAAAGCAATCGTCGCAGCAGCAGCTGTTTCATTCAATACTTATCTCTTTGTTCTCGGACGCTGGGGCTGGGGTATCACGTTGCTGATTGTGACTGCTATCCTTGTATTGGTTGTATTCCGAAGCACACGCATGATTATGGTGTTTTACCAGATGCGCATGCAGCGTATGGATAAAGCAAAAACATGGCTTAATCGAATTAATCCGGAACATTTATGGGCGAAACAAAAAGGGTATTACTACTTCTTGCTGGGTTCGGCCGACATTCAAACCAATAGCCTCTCACAGTCTGAAAAGAATTTCCGCACCGCCTTGCAATACGGATTACGACTCGATCACGACAAAGCAGCCGCTTATTTGAATCTAGCTGTCATTTCGGCCAACCGCCGCAAAAAACGCGAAGCAATTACACTGCTCAACGAAGCGAAAAAGTACGACTCAAAGGGATATCTCAAGAACGATATCAAGCAGGTGAGCAAGATGGTGAATGGGCTTTAATGGGTACTGGGTACTGGGTACTGGGTACTGGGTACTGGGTGCCGGTAAATCGGGTTTAGGGGTAAAAGAAAATTGAATTCAGAACATGCCAAAGAAATTGACGAACGTAAACATCTATAAATTTCGTGTCATCATCGATACCGAACAGGATGTATTTCGGGACATCGAAATTGAGACGGACACAACGTTTGAAAAGCTGCATGAGGCCATTCTCGATGCGTTCGACTTTGAGTTGGGTGAAATGGCCAGCTTCTACATGAGCGACGAGCAATGGGAGAAAGGCCTGGAAATTCCGCTAATGGAAATGGCCGGCGATGCTGCACTGAGCATGAAGTCGACCAAGTTATCGGACATGGTGAGCAAACCTTCCGAGAAAATCCTGTACGTATATGATTTCATGCGCATGTGGATTTTTTACGTTGAATTGATGGAAGTGAAGAAGGACCTTCCCAGCACGATATACCCTCGCGTTGCCCTCGTGTATGGCGATGCTCCGTCCCAAGACTCCAAGGAAATGGACCTGTTCGGATCAGAGTTCAGCGAAGAAGAGTTTACCGAGATGCACGGCGATGTGAATGAAGAGGAAGACGGCGAAGAAGACATGTTTGATGCCGGCGAAGACTATTTTGATGAAAGTGAATTCAACGGATCCTACGGCAGCTATGAAGATAACTAATCGTTTGCTTTTAATACTCGGAACTGCAATCCTGATTATCGGATGCACTACCGATTCGAAGCAAATCACTTCCGATATGATTCATTTCCCTCCTTCCGGCGGGGGTGAATCGGCGGATGCGCCCATTATCACATTCGATTCAACTGTATGTCGATTTGGGACTCTAGCAATCGGTGAAAAGTATCCGCACGTGTTTCACTTCACCAACACCGGAAATGCTCCCCTACTAATTACCCAAGTCAATCCATCGTGCGGCTGCACAACAGCCAAGGATTGGCCCAATACTCCCATCGCACCCGGTGAATCGGGCCGAATCTCAATCGAGTTCAACAGCGCCGGTAACTCCGGATCGGTAGATAAAAGTATATCGGTACTCACCAACTGCATACCTGCCGTTGAAGTGCTGCGCATACAAGGCATGGTGATAGGAATGGACAACACTGCTCCTGCAAAATCACCGGTTCACATGGAAATGGAAACCCCACAATAGAAATAAATACAACACAAACAATGACAATTACTCTTCTTCAAGCACAAGGACAAGGCGGCGGCATGGGCACGCTTCTATTTATGGTAGGCTTTTTTGCCATATTCTACTTCTTCATGATTCGCCCACAAATGAAAAAAGCCAAGGAACAACGCAAGTTTCAGGAAGGCGTAAAAGTGGGTGATCGCATCATGACCATCGGAGGTATTCACGGTGAAGTAATCGAAACCGACGAAACCACCGTGGTAATTAAAATTGACCAAGGTCGCATGCGCATTGAAAAGGCTGCCCTGAGCGTAACCAAAGAGGTTTCAGAGGGAACGAATAAGTAACAGTTCGGTGCTATTATATTTGAACAAAATACTCTCATGAAAAATATCTTTTTCTTTTCACTTGCTACCCTGTTGATGGGAGGATGCGATCACAGCCAGAATCACTCTCACGCAGAGGAAGGCGCAATGACGCGCGAATTCTATGGTGACTCATTCGACATCTCAGCTTCGATTCCGGTTTCAGCTGTTATGGCTCAACTGGAAGGAAAAGACACCTTGTTCACTACCATCGACGGTGTGATAGACCAAACCTGCCCTGCTGCCGGTTGCTGGATGAATATGCGCCTCGATAGCGGAGTGCAGAAAATCACCACAGACCACATTTTCTTCGTTCCACTCGAAGGATGTGAAGGTCTCAATGCAAAAGCTAAAGGCAAAGCTTTCTACGATGAGATTAGCGTAGAAATGCTCAAACACTACGCGCAGGAAGAAGGAAAGACAGAAGCGGAAATTGCTGCCATTACAGAACCTAAAAAAGTGCTCAATTTCGTAGCTACCGGTATCATGATTCAAGGATACAAAGAGCCCGAAGGCGGCGCCAAGCAAGGCACCTGCAACCATGATCATGGCGATGGCGAACACCACGATCATGACCATGAGCATGAATCGAATGAAAAGAATGAAGAGGGAGGTCACTGACCCCCTTTTCTTTTGAACCAAAGCCCGAATGGACAAATACCGCATTCTGCTTGTTGAAGATGAGGACAGCCTCGCAACCGCGCTTACTCTAAATCTCGAAATGGAGGGTTACTACGTGGCATCGGTTCGCGATGGACACGCAGCACTCGACAAGTTCAGAAACCAGCATTTCGACTTGGCTATACTGGATGTGATGATCCCACTGATGGATGGATTCTCTGTATGCCAAACCATTCGATTGGAGGGAAACACAACTCCTGTGCTCTTCCTATCGGCCAAAGGCACCGGAAAGGACCGCGTGGAAGGGCTAAAAATTGGAGGAGATGATTATCTGACCAAACCATTCGATCTCGAGGAATTATTACTTCGTGTGCGAAAGCTCATCAAACGAAGATCAGATGGGCATACCCTAGCTGAACTCAATGAATACACATTCGGAGAAAACAATCACATCAACTTCTTGAACTTCACCATTCGTGACAACCAAGGTGTAGAATCGGTGATCAGCAAAAAAGAGATTATGCTGCTGAAACTATTGATTCAACGGAAGGGTGAAGTGGTGAGCCGAGAAGAAATCCTCGAAAAAATTTGGGGATACGATGTGTTCCCTAGCACACGTACCATCGACAACTATATACTCGCATTTCGTAAGTACTTCGAGACCGACTCGCGCAATCCCAAGCATTTTCACTCCGTTCGCGGAGTTGGCTATCGCTTTACCGATTAATTCTTACCGATTGCGGCTTCTACTTCGGCAGCAATTGATTCCTGTGACATGGACTTGCCACTCTTTTGCTGCTG
>JBKCGW010000466.1:0-9490 GCA_046303175.1 Flavobacteriales bacterium | reverse complement strand
GCTTGTGCAGTATTGTAGGCCGATTGTGCTTCGAGTTGCAATGCTTCAGCTTGCTTGGTAAGTTCTACCATGCGGCGCAGTTTTCCGATTTCTTCCTCGGTAGTTATTTCGGTTGGAAGAGCTTTGCGAATGGCTTCAGCTTCGGCCAGTGCTGCTTCAGTTTCCTTTTGCTTTTTGCGAGCATAGGCCAGACTGTTGTTGCGCTTGGTGTCGCTTTCCTGAACAAAACGGTTGATGACATTCAACTCGCTTTTCATTTCACTCGTTATAGATGAAACACTGCCGCCTTCAAATCCGGCTGCAACGGTTGCGTTGTCCATGTTCTGATCGAAGGTGCGCAATTCATCTTCCTTCTTCACCTCGGTTTTGGTAAGCGATACCATCGGTGCGTCGGAAGAATTCACATCCAACACAGATTTTCTGCGAAGCATCTCAGCAGCCAGTACTGAAAGATCTTCATCCAGCGGAGTATCGAAGTAATTGTTGATGATGATTCTTTCCTTGCCGCCTTCGTTGATGAGACGCATTTCCTGGCGAAGGGCAACCGGCTTGTCAAATGAAGGAATCTTTACCGATACTTCATGGACAGTAGGACTGTTCTCAGTTACTACTTTATAAGTGTATTGTCCTGACTTTGGTACGTACACTACATACTCACCATTCGAACTGTTTGAGCTGCCATCGCATACACTGCGTGTGGTATTCGATTCAATAATCTTGATGCCAATCTTGTGCTGCTCAGGGTCTATCTCGCTTACAAACGTACCCTTCAAGTAAACAACTTGAAGTGGAGTAGTTTCTACCATCACGTTGTACACGTTGAGGTGATCCAAGTCGCTTGATCGACCACTGGCAAAGTAAGCACGCTGATTCAGTGAATCGGCGATGTAGAAGATGTCATCATCCGGTGTGTTGATGGCAAAGTCGAGGTTAACAGCTGTTCCGAACTCTCCGGTGGTAGGATCATACACCGACTTGAAGATGTCGTAGCCACCCATGCTGTTGTGTCCTTTGGATGCGAAATACAGCGTGCGCCCGTCGCTGTGCATGAAGCAGAAGTCTTCGTCGTATTTGGTGTTTACATCACCTTTGAGTTTCTCCGGTTCTGAAAATGTACCATCGGGCAATACTTGTGCTTTGTAGATATCCTTGCCATTCGATGCGTTTTTGCCATATGAGCTAAAGTAGATGGTTGTGCCATTGCCCGGGTAATGGATAACGCCCGGGGTTGTGCTTTTAAGATCTTCTTTGCTCTTGAGGGCATCCGGCACGGTGAGGATTTTACCACCAATAGCTTCCAAATTGAAGTAACGGAAGAAATTGGCTTTGTCGGTTTCCGTCTTGCTGATAACCGTGATGTCCTTGATATTCGAAAGCAGGTTAGCCCCGTAAATACAGGTTTCTATTTGACGCAGGGTCTCGGCTTTTCGAGGAGCCTTTTCTCCGGCATAGCGCACATAATTTTCGTAGGCTGTAATGGCATCCTTAAACTGATAGTTCAAGTGATATGCCTTGCCCAGGAAGTAATAAACCTCCGGGTCGTTTACGCTTTTGGATATAGCCGAATTGAGATATCGTACGGCTTTCGTTTTATCGGCATCGCCGTAAATAGCGCATGCTCCAAATTTGAAAG
Source organism: Flavobacteriales bacterium (assembly GCA_046303175.1). Lineage (GTDB taxonomy): Bacteria > Bacteroidota > Bacteroidia > Flavobacteriales_D > Sanyastnellaceae > JAIBBG01. The sequence continues at coordinate 7,857 of JBKCGW010000466.1, read as the reverse complement.
CATATTCTGCATGGTTGGGGTAGAGCGATACAAGCTGCGAATACAAGGGGAACGCCTTCAGGTAGGCTCCTTGCTCGAAGTAAGCAGTTGCGTCTTGGATGAGTTGGTCCTCAGAACCCTTCTGGGCTGTAGAAATTTGACCAACAAACATGGCCCATAGGGCGATGACCAATGTTTTTGTGCGGTTCATTGTGTTTTTTTAAAAACGGTTTGGCGTGAAGTGTACTTGTTACCGGCGAGGTAGTATCAGGTTCATTCGCAAGCGGTTGATCTGTTTTTTGTTCGCCGATGTCCTCTTTAACGCTTCACGTAGTCTTAAGGTTACAAAATGAGAAAGAAAATTACACCAACTTTTTTGCAGTCAGTAGTTTATGACGAATCGGGTGTGTACAAGTTGGGTTGTATTTTTGGCCGCATGAATACCCTGCGGGCATTGTTGAGGAAGGAATTACTGCTGGAGTGGCGTCAGAAGCATGCCCTGGCCGGTGTTGTCTTGTATGTCTTGGCGACGGTTTTCGTTTGCTATCTTGGTTTTCAGCGAATTGAGTCAGCGAAAACATGGGGAGTACTTCTTTGGATCACAGGATTGTTTACGGCTTTCAATGCTATGCAAAAGACGTTCTCATCCGAAACAGCGGGCACGCAATTGTTCTTGTATACCCTTGCGCATCCTCGATACATTATCCTGTCGAAGGCAATCTATAACGCGCTCTTTGTTGCGCTTCTCAACTTGGCCAGTGTTTTCTTTTTTATAGTTTTTTTCGGAACCGATGTGTTGCAGTCGGTCGACTGGCTTCAGTTTTTATTGGGATTATTGTTGGGTAGCACTGGTCTCGGATTGGCTCTCACCTTCGTTGCAGGCATTGCTTTTAAGTCGGAAGGCGGGGTAGGCCTGGTCGCCATTTTGGGGTTCCCGGTTATCATGCCGCTGCTTATTACCATCGTGCGCCACACGACGGCCGCACTGGAGGGAGCATCCATGACACAGAACAGTTTGAACCTTTTGGTGCTCGTTGTGTTGAACGTTGTATCTTTTGTACTGTCCTATGTATTGTTCCCCTACCTTTGGCGGGAATAATCGGGCGCTCTCGATTGGCAAGGAATGAAGAATTGGCTTAAGATTATTACTATCGGTTTGCTGCTCTACGCTGCCGTCTTTTCATTGTGGCATCCTATGGGGCCTGGTGGTCTTGCCGTTAGTGCAACTCAGTTTCACCCCGGACGTAATGAGTTCGAGTTTTCCGGTTATGCCACACATTTTAAAGAGGCCGAAGCCTCAATGCAGGTCTTTGTTTCGGTTGACTCTTCCGCAGTGTATTGTGCTGATATTCTGCAGGTAGTCGGTGACTCACGAGTGATTGTAAGTGTTTTCCTTCCGGATACGATTTCCTCCAAGCGTTTTGGATTTGCCGCCAACAATGACATCGACGGCACTATTATCGTCGACTCTCCGGTGGGGCACAATGGTTTTCAATTTGTTGAGGGCACTTCAAATGAATCTTGCTCCTACAAGGTGCAACAAGAGGAATTCACACGATTCGGTTTTCCGTATCAGCCCATTATTATAGAAAGCATCCGCAACCTCATGTGGCACGTGCCCATGTGGTTTACTATGTTCGTACTCATGACCATCAGCTTTGTCTTTAGCATTCGTGCACTGGGGAAAGAAGATGGTCGAATAGACTTGGACCGCGATACGCGAGCGGCCTCTTCGGCAGCTGTGGGACTTGTGTTCTGCACCCTTGGACTGATTACAGGTTCCCTCTGGGCACGATTTACCTGGGGTGATTGGTGGACCAATGACCCGCAACTCAATGGGGCCATGGTGGTATTCATGGTTTATGTGGCTTATTTCATTCTTCGCTCCTCATCGCCTGATGATGAGAAGCGTGCACGTCTTTCAGCCATCTTCAACATTTTCGCATTCGTTCTCATGGTGGTGCTATTGATGGTCATGCCCCGTTTTACGGAGGGCTTGCATCCCGGGAAAAGTGGTAACCCTGCTTTCTCTAAGTACGACCTCGATAGTTCGTTGAGGAGCGTCTTTTACCCCGCATGCGCCGGATTCATCTTGTTAGGCTATTGGATGTACAAGTTGCATTATCGAATTCAAAAACTAGAACAGCATGAAAACCAGATATAATACGTCTCTTTTGTTCATCTTTTTGTTCATGATGGCTTCGCCGCTTTTTGCTCAAAATGGAATGGAGGAGTATTTCTACCAAAGTGGAAAAATCAAAGTGGTGATAGGTGTTGCGGCCATAGTGCTCGTTGGTTTGCTCATCTACCTGTGGCGCCTCGATGCACGTGTAACTCAATTGGAAAACAAAAAGAAGGGAGGTAAGTCATGAAGAAGATGCACATTGTGCTGATTGTTTTGATTGCAGCAGTATCGGCAATTCTGGTTTCGACCTATACCAAAGCAGTAGATAGTGTAACGTTTGCCGAAGCAGCTTTGCAAAGCGACAAGCAGGTGAAGGTTGTGGGAACATTCGATAAAACACAACAGGTTGAATATGACGCGCAGGCCGATGCTGATCTTACTCGTTTCTATGTTATTGATGCAGACGGTAAAACGTGCTATGTGCATTTGCGCGATAAGCAAGGAAAGCCTATGGGATTGGAAATGAGCGAAAATGTTACGCTGGAAGGCAAAATGGGAACCGATGGTGTTTTCTATGCATCGCACATGTTGATGAAGTGCCCTAGCAAGTACAACGATCAGAAGCACTCGCTATCTGCCGAGAACTAAACGCGATTTCGCGTTGAACCATGTTTTTTATTCTTTTAGACTATGCAAGAAATCCAATACCTCAACGAAAATATATGGCCCGGTGTACTGGGCAATTTTTTTGTCGTTTTGAGTTTTATTGCCGCTTTGTTTACGGCGGTTACCTACTTCCTGGCAACGCGCAGCGAAGCTATTTCAAACCCATGGATGAAGCCGGCACGCATCGGCTTTTATGCGCATGCGGTGGGTGTTTTTGGTGTAATCGGAACGTTGCTGTATATCTTGTTCAATCACTTGTACGAATACAAATACGCATGGGATCACCTCAACAATGCCATGCCCATGAAGTACGTATTCAGCTGCATGTGGGAAGGGCAGGAGGGTAGCTTTTTGCTGTGGACGTTTTGGCATGTAATCATTGGAATGTTCTTGCTACGAACCTCTAAGTCGTGGGAGCCGTGGGTCATGAGTATCCTGGCACTGGTTCAGTTCTTCTTGGCGAGCATGCTCATTGGTGTGTACTTCGGAGAGTTCCAATTTGGTAGCAATCCTTTCTTATTGCTGCGTGAGCACCCCAGCAACATCGGGCTGCCTTGGACCTTGCGCCCCGATTATTTGTCGCTTCAGCCTTTCATGGATGGGAAAGGACTGAACCCGCTGTTGCAGAACTACTGGATGACGATTCACCCACCTACCTTGTTCTTGGGATTTGCTTCCACGATTATACCGTTCGCATATGCCATTGCTGGTCTTTGGCGCAAGGATTTTCAAGGCTGGATGAAGCCTGCCATTCCGTATGCCTTTTTCGGTGTGATGATATTGGGCACCGGTATTCTCATGGGTGGTGCTTGGGCGTATGAAGCACTTGGATTTGGTGGCTTTTGGGCGTGGGATCCGGTGGAAAACGCATCGCTAGTGCCATGGCTCATCCTGGTGGCAGGAGCTCACCTGCTTGTGATTAATCAACGCAAAGGCACCAGCGTATATGCTTCGCTTCTGCTCAACATCAGCGCTTTCATTTTCGTTTTGTATTCAACGTTTCTGACGCGCAGTGGAGTACTTGGGGATAGTTCTGTGCACTCGTTTGTGGATAGCGGCATATTGGCTCAGCTCATGGTCTACCTGCTTTTCTTTACAGCATGGAGCACGTACCTCATGGTGCCCAACCGCCGCTGGCAAATGGGGTATGCTGCACTTTGCGCCATTCTCTTCCTTCTGGCTTTGGGCAATCTGATGACGGCTCCTTCATTGAGTGCCGAGGAAGCGGAAAAACTCTTACCGGGTGAAGGAACTTGGGTGCCGGTTCTTACGCTGCTTTTCCTGTTGGCATCGTTTATCATGCTCATTGTAGGGTACCGCAGATACTTCCGCGTTCCGCAAGAAGAGGAAGAAGAACTCTGGAGCCGTGAGTTTTGGATGTTCATCGGGGCACTCATTCTTATATTGTCATCAGTGCACATCACCGTGGTTACCTCGGTAAACGTGGGTAATATCCTGCTTGCTCCTTTCGAAGGAATGTTTGCCTCTCTCCACGAATCAACCCAATGGGAAGTGTTCAAGCGATTGGCCGATCACCAGTTTGCCGCGCCGGCCGATAAGGAACGATTCGATGTGTATCACCGTATTCAGGTTCCGTTGGCATTTCTGCTGTTTATTATAGTTGCCATTGGACAGTTTTTGAAATATAAGAAAACGGAGTTCCAGAAGTTCGCAGGAAGCATTGCGCTGAGTTTGTTGGTGTCTATTGGTCTCACAGCTTTGGTTGCATGGGCTGTAGAGGTTCAAGCGGCTGAACTTTCGCTCATTCTGTTGGTGTGGGCATGCATGTTTGCCATGGTAGCCAATGCCGATTATGCATGGCGCGTTATCAAGGGAAAGTTTGACATCATGGGAGCAAGCGTCGCTCACTTCGGATTTGCGATGGTTATTCTCGGGGCTGTCATCAGCACCTGGCAAAGTCACTTCATATCGCGCAATCAGCGAGGCAACATCTCTGAACTCAATGAGGATTTCAAGAACAGCGAAGACATGATGATCTTCATGGGTGATACACTTCCCATGGGCGATTATTTTGTGCATTACAAGGAGAAGGCTAAGCGCGGAGAGCGTGTGTATTGCACCGTAGAGTATTTTGAGAAGCTCCCCAAGACATACAGCGAGGGCGAATATGTTCAGGTTTTTGGTCAGCCGTTTCGCGCCAAGAGAACGCACGTCGCAACCGAGAGTTTTTTGGTGGATGCAACAGAGGACAGCTTATGGACAGAAGTGTCGCCTGCCGAGGTGGACGCTCATTCAACCGAAGACCTGGCCTTGTGGACACCGGGCACTCCCGGAGAGCGTTTGTTTGTGCTCGAACCCAGCGTGCTCATGTCGCCCAAAGGCAACAGCCGCGAGCCAAGCACCAAGCATTTCTTGAGTCATGACTTGTATACGTTTATCAAGCACACCGAAGTAGAAGAGAAAAAGGCCGATGATGAAGGGTACCTCGAACCGAAGTCTGCGATTATTGATTTGCAAACCGATATACGCCTCACCGAGATTATCAGTATGCGCATTGACAGTTTGGTTGAGATGGATTCGCTGCCATCCAACTTGCCGGCAGGTTTGAAGGGTAAGAAGGCATTCGCTGTTGTAACCGACGGAAAGCAAGTCGAGAATGTAATGATACCCATGATTTGGCTTCAAGATTCGGTTCCATTCACGTATCCGGTGGAAAGCAAGCAATTCAAGATGCAGTTTGCGCTCAATCAAAAGCCCGAAGGATTAGAGCTTACCGTGCAAAAGCACAGCTCATCGGAACGTGATATGCTCATCCTAACCGCGCAGGTATTCCCACAAATCAATGTGCTGTGGATAGGCTGCCTCGTGATGGTCATCGGAACCGTCATGGCGATACGTCATCGATATAAGATTTCAAAGGGGAAGGTGTAATCCAATCTCATTATCATTCTGTTTCTGCTACTGTTTCTCTTTCTGAAAAATTCAAGAATGAGAAACACAAACACAATGAGAATGACGTCACTTGCAACTCGCCCCTCGCCCCTAACTACGTCTTTTGCTTCTCCCTTTTCGCAGCCGGAAATAGTATATTATTCAAGATGAGACGGTATCCCGGTGATGTGGGATGTAGGTTGAGGTCGGTAGGAGGGTCGCCCACGAGGTGACGATAATCTTCCGGATCGTGTCCGCCGTAATAGGTCCATTGTCCCTGACCGAGTTCGCCATGGATATACTTGGCACTCTTCACGCTCTTTGTTTCTCCCATGATGGTGACATTGCTGCGAATGAACTTATCGCGAAACGATGTCGTTTGCCCCATGAAGCCTTTGATGACTTGCGTGTGATTTTGCGTGAGGATTGTTGGAACGATATCCCATTTGGCCGAGAAATCGAATAGCGTGAAGAAGTCGTTGAGCTCAGTAAGCTTCCCGTGATCTTCGGTGCCGTCGATGTCGGAAAACTCATAGATATTGGGATCTTTATCGAGGCGGTAATTCTGGAATGCAAATCCACCTTGATAGTTCAACTTGCTTTGTGCTGTGGGGTCGCTCGGGTCGCCATCGAAAACACTCTCCACGATGTCGACGTTTTCAGCTGCCAGTGCAATATCAAACGAGTCGGTGCCGCTGCACATGGTAAACAAGAAACCACCGCCCATCACGAAGTTGCGTATGTTGACGGCTACCTGGCGTTTCATTTCGGATACTTTCGAGAAGCCCAGTGAAGAGGCCATTGCTTCTTGCGAGCGTACTTCCTCTTGATACCATGCGGCGTTTTTGAAGCTACGGTAGAATTTACCATACTGTCCGGTGAAGTCTTCATGGTGCAAATGCAGCCAATCGTACTTCGGTAATTCGTTGCGAATGATCTCGGGGTCGTAAATGATGGTGTAGGGGATTTCGGCGTAGGTGAGAACGAGCGTTACTGCATCGTCCCAAGGCAATTTTCCGGGAGGCGAGTACACGGCGATTTTCGGAGCCACTTCCAACTTGACGCGCTCCATATTCACTTCAGGGTCGGCAATCTCAGAGTAGATTTGATTGGCTTGCACATCGGCGATGACCTGATAGCTAACCCCGCGAATGCTGCACTCCTTGGAAATGTCGGGATAATTGTCGACCAAAAAACTTCCCCCTCTGTAATTGAGCAGCCACTCCATGGGAATCTTGTTTTGCAAAATCCAATACGCAATGCCATAGGCCTTCAAGTGGTTGCTCTGCGACTCATCCATTTGAATGAGGATTTTCGAGGCATATGCAGAAGTACCTGTGAATAGTAAAATCGCAAGAATAATGATGTTCTTCATGAGTCAAGCAAATGTAAGCGCTATGATCGCCGATGCTCAAGCGATTTAGTTTCATTTGCTTTTTTTTAAGGTTACAATGCTATGTGGAGTAGATGCCCTCATGAATGAAAAAGGCCCCAATCGGGGCCTTTTTCAGATTTATTGTTTCATAATGGATATCGACTCCACTGCCGTATCACTTTGAATCGTGACCGTGTACAATCCGGCAGGCCATTCTGCAATGTTAAAGCTGGTAACTGCCGAAGGTAAAGTGCCGGTTTCCATGATCATGCCGAGTGAGTTGTGGATCTGATAACTGCCTCCCAATAAGCTGTTGCTAATCTGAAGTTGGAAAGACTCCAGGGTTGGGTTCGGATACACATGCATAGCAGCAGATACAACTTCCTGAAGAGAAGTGACAAGTATGTCTCGGGAGATGTTCTGAACGCAATCTCCTCCGCAGTTAACTGTCAGGTGAATGGTATAAAATGCTTCCAATCCCCAGGAAATTGATGCACTGCAATCATCGTTTTCAAGAATGTCAACCCCAACACTAGGAGTTACAGACCAATCCAATGTGCAGCCCTCTGCACAGTTGTATGTGAATAGGAATGCAGAATCCGTAGGAACAATGTCCTCACCTTCGATTTCATAAGCTTCTATATACACACACGAACCATCATCGCATGTTGCGTTATTGTCGAAATTACATGCTTCAGGATCTGTGCACGCGCCATAAATACATGAGTTGTTGTCAATTCCTGCATTAGAATCATAGTTGCAGGCGATTGGATCGGTGCAACCGAAAATGTACACACAGCTGGTGTTGTTTGGACAACCC
>JBKCGW010000465.1:0-1949 GCA_046303175.1 Flavobacteriales bacterium | reverse complement strand
ACGCGGTATGCCAACGGACTGAATGGCCAAGCATGCCGCCTCGACCTAACAGGCGACTTCGTGTTGCTCGAGATTGGCGAAGAACCCGGAGTGCTCAATTACAATTTGAAAGGACAAAACAGTGGGGGAACGTTTCAAGGAACGTTCACTATACAGGAAAGTCCCGACGGAGTAAACTTCACAACGCTTCGTTCGTTGATGGGCGGTGAACTGCCGGCAACAGCCTTCACGTTGTTTACGGATAGTCCGGCTGCAGACACGCGTTTTATTCGCTGGTTCTTTACCGAAAAAGTTTCCGGTCACAACGTAGCCCTCGACGAGATAACGCTCGCGGCTCCAACTGCCGGTGCAGAACAGGAAATCAATGTTACCGATGGCACCAACAACATTCCAAGCGGATTTACAGTGTTCATGGGCGATAACCTTGAGCAGTCCCTTTACATCCAAAACCTTGGATCGACCAATGCATTGAACATTTCTGCCATTGAACTTTCAGGAGCGAATGCATCAGAATTCTCTGTCGCCTTCACACCATTTGCAGTTAATGCAAACGGTAATGATGTGGTAGTCGTGAGTTACACTCCAACCTTCAACGGTTCACACTTCTGCACAGTTACTATCAGCAGCGACGACTCAAGCGAGCCTACCTACGAAGTAAATCTTTATGCAATATCGGGCGGTTTTGCAACCGAACCAACTGCACAAGCAGCATCGGTAACATTCGACAACATTCGCTCATGGGATTTCCAAACAACCCTTGCTGCTGCAGCGCAACCGGCCGAAGGTTACGTCGTTCTCCGCAAGAAAGGATCACCTGTTACTGAAACTCCTGCTGATGGAACAACCTATGTACGCGGTGAGTGGATTGGAAACGCACAAGTTGTTTACGTAGGAGAAGCCGCAGGTTTCGATGCTCGTGGCATTGAAGCCGGTTTTACGTATCACCTATCAGCATTCGCTTACAACGGTCAGCTTGGTTACGAGAACTACCTAACTTCTAACCCAACAACAGCTACTGTTGATACCCCAGCTCCAAACTTTGGCTCACTCTACAGCGCAATCAATGTAACCAGTCCATCATTAGTTACTGATTTGACTACGTTGATGAATCCATCCAACTACTTCCAGATTTACTACAGCAATTACATCAGCACGCTCGTAAACAATTTCTATGTGCGCGACACTGTTGTAAATGGCGCAACACAAAACATGGTAGAGTGCCAGTACAGCGGCGTGCCTTACTTGTTTGAAGCAGGATTCCAGTGGACAAGTTTGAGCCGCGAACACCACTATCCTCAGAGCTGGATGCCTACCTATTTCGACGCAGGATTTGATCAATCGTTCGAAGTAAGCGACTTGCATAACCTGTCACCTGTATTTCAAAATGAAGTCAATGCTGTTAGAAGCAACTATCCTTACGGAGAAGTTGTAACACCAACCAGCACCTTCGAAGATTGCAAGCTTGGCGCAAATAGCATCGGGCAAACCGTATACGAAATGCGCGATAGCTTCAAAGGAAACGCAGCTCGTGCTGTCATGTATCAAGCAACTAAAAACAATTCTGCAACCAACGACTTCAGTTTGCCGGAGCAGATTTCAATTATCATTCAATACGGACAGAACGAACACTTGCTCAAGCAGTGGCACTTCAATGATTTACCGGACAGCTGGGAAATCACACGCAACGAATACATTCAATACGAGCAACACAACCGCAATGCATTCATTGATCAGGTATCGTATCCATGCTACATCCGTTTTGCCGATTTGACTCCATTCACTCCTGAGTTTACTTTCAACAATACGACTCTTACATGTATTGACCCGGCATTGAGTTATCAGTGGTACCTCGATGGAAACCCGATTGCAGGTGCTACATCAGCAACTTACGATTGGACGACCTCCGGTAACTACAGCGTAGAAATTCAGCAGTTCAACGAATGTCCATC
>JBKCGW010000464.1:0-2516 GCA_046303175.1 Flavobacteriales bacterium | reverse complement strand
CAGGATGCCCTCATTAAGGAAGGCAAACTGGAAGGCATCAGCGATATCCAAGACCAGTCATCACGCGAAGGCGTGCGCATCATTTATGAAATCAAGCGCGACGCGATCTCGAATGTGGTGTTGAATAATCTATTTAAGCAGTCCGCTCTACAGACTTCATTCTCAATAAATAACGTTGCGCTCGTAAACGGCCGTCCGGAGATTCTCAATCTCAAGCAGATGATTGTTCACTTCGTAGATCACCGTCACGAAGTGGTGGTTCGCCGCACCCAATACGACCTGCGCAAGGCACAAGAGCGTGCGCACATTTTGAAGGGATTGCTCATCGCACTCGACCACCTCGATGAAGTAATTGCAATTATCCGTGGAAGCCAAACCCCGGAAATTGCTCGTGAAGGGTTGATGTCTAAGTTCCAACTCGACGAGATTCAGTCGCGCGCTATCCTCGATATGCGTTTGCAGCGTCTCACCGGATTGGAGCGTGATAAGATCAAAGAAGAATACGACGAGCTCATGCGCATGATTGCTCGTTTCAACGAGATTTTGGGTAGCGAAGAGATTCGCATGGGTATTATCAAAGACGAATTGCGCGATTTGATTACCCGCTTCGGCGATGCCCGCCGTTCGAATATTGAGCACAGCAGTGCCGATTTGAACATCGAGGACATGATCCCCGACGAGCAGATGGCGATTACCATCACGCACGCCGGCTACATCAAGCGAACCAACATGGCCGAATACCGTGCACAAAGTCGGGGAGGGGTCGGTGCAAAAGGTACCGTTGCCCGTCAGGAAGACTTTGTAGAGCACATCTTCACAGCCACAAACCACGACTGGTTGCTCATCTTCACGCAAAAAGGACGTTGCTTCTGGATGCGTGTGTTTGAATTGCCGGAAGGAGCGAAGACCACGAAGGGACGCGCGATTCAAAACCTGATACAAATAGAACAAGACGATAAGTTGCTAGCCTACATACCTGTAAAGGACCTCATGAACGAGGAGTATGTAAACAGCAATTACGTGATACTTTGCACCAAGCAAGGTTTGATTAAGAAGACCTCGCTCGAGGCATATTCTCGTCCGCGCTCAAACGGTATCAATGCCATCACCATCGTGGAAGGCGACGAGTTGCTTTCAGCGCAGCTCACCAACGGCAACTGTGAAGTGATTATGGGTACCCGTCAAGGAAAAGCCATCCGCTTCAACGAGAAGACAGTTCGCGCCGTAGGCCGCACGGCTCAAGGGGTGAAGGCCGTATCGCTCGATAGCGACAACAATGAGGTGATCGGTATGGTGTGCGTTGATAATCCGAACACTGATATTTTGGTAGTGAGTGAAAAAGGCTTCGGAAAGCGTTCGGCGCTGGAAGACTATCGTATTACCAATCGCGGCGGTAAAGGGGTAAAAACCATCAATGTAACCGAAAAGACCGGTGATTTGATTGCTATTTTGGGTGTAGATAACGACCACGACTTCATGATCATCAACAAGAGCGGTATTACGATTCGCCTGCGTGTAGAGGATTTGCGAGTAGTAGGTCGCGCCACACAAGGTGTGAAGCTTATCAATCTTCGCGGAAAAGATGAGATTGCGGCAATCTGCAGCGTGTTGAAGGATGAAGACGACGACACACCAACTGCAGAAGTCGTGAACGAAGACATGCCGGCCGACGAGTTGGACAACAACGATGACGCAACCGAAAACGAAGAGGAAAGCGGCGAAGAGTAATTAAGTTGTAAAACTTTGCACTCTCTGCGCCTCTGCGGTTAATAAAAAAAACGGCATAAAATTTAGAATGCACGAGAAACGCTCACTTAGGGCGTTTCTCTATTAAACATACAACCACCAACCATGAAAAGAATTTTGATGATTACTGCGGGTCTAGTAGTGACCCTGAATGCATTTTCACAAGCTGATGTAACTTCAGCCTTCAATGCCAACAAGCAAGGAGACTTTGTAAAGGCAGCTGAGTATATCGATAAAGCTATTGTTGATCCAAAGGCATCTACCAAAGAAAAAACATGGCGCTACCGCGGCGATATTTACTTGAGCATTGCAGGTTCTCCTGAACTGTCTGCGCAGTTTCCAAACGCAGTTTCTATCTGCAAAGAATCCTACTTTAAGTCTATGGAGCTCGACACCAAGAAAGAGTGGATACAAGAAAACACTACCGGTTTGAGCAATCTACAAGGTATTGTTCTGGCTGCAGCCGGAAAGCAATACGAAGGAAATGATTTTTGCGGTGCTTCAACCAATTTTACAGTTGCGAAGGAAATCAGCACACGTTTCGGAATCGTGGACTCAGCGGCCATCTACAACGGAGCATTTTGCGCTGAACGTTGTGGTAAAATGGAAGATGCATTGGCCGGCTACCAGGAGAGTGCCAAGATTGGCTACAACGTTCCTGGAGTGTATGGTTCGATTGTCGAGCTCTACAATAAGATGGGCAAAAAGGAGGAAGCGGTTAAAACCTTATCGGAAGCTCGTGCGAAGTATCCAAAGGATTCAGACTTATT
>JBKCGW010000463.1:0-3269 GCA_046303175.1 Flavobacteriales bacterium | reverse complement strand
ATACCGGCTGCCAGCACTTCGTTGAGCGGTGCACGAGCGCCTCGTGAGCGATACCCGCGGCGGTTGAGCGATTCGCCGCTGCTGTCGAGTGAAATGGTGACGCGGTGATTGTCGACGTGCAAGTGAAAGAGCACATCGGGTCTATCGGGGTGCACACTCGGACGCTTGCCGAATTTGCGGTTGAATGTGTCGGCAATGGCGTCTTTCAGCTTTACGGAAGCATAGTTGCTGTGCTTGATGAATTCGCTGTTTACGTTGGGGTCAATGGCAAACGTCTGATTCAAGTCGAGTAGGGTGGTCCAGTCGAACTTCATAGCCTGGCGGTGAATATCATCGGCCTGACGAATGGGGAATTCAACTACCGGAATCAAAACGCGTAATGCGGTTCGCAGGTGCAGATTGCAGCGATATACCAAGGCCATATCGCCCGTGCAATGCACTACGCGTTTTCCAATTTCGATATTGGCTGCACCGAGATCACGCATTTCTGCTGCCAATACCTCTTCGAGGTTTTGCAGCGTTTTAATCGTAATGCGAAAGGGAGTTTTAGGGTAAAAGTTCATATTACGATCCTGCTTTTTTTGCTTTGTAACCCAGTTGCGAAAGGATGGTCATAATCTTTTCGCGGTGGTCGCCTTGTATAATAATCTCACCGTCTTTAGCCGACCCGCCGGTGCCGCATTTGGTCTTGAGTGTTTTTCCAAGTGTTTCCAAATCATCGACACTGCCTACAAAACCTTTGATGACCGTGGCTGTTTTTCCGCCGCGGTGATTCTTCTCGAGCCACACGCGCAGATCTTGCTGACCGGGCTGCGGTGTTTCATTATTGATTGAATCTGCGTTTTCCGATTGATAATTCGGATTAGTGGAATAAACCATTCCTCCTAGGTCTGCGAATGAGTTGGATTTGGGCTTGGGCATCGCTGAAAACTTTAATTTTTTCTTTGCGTCTCTTTGCGTCTCTGCGGTTAAATTAAAAACCGCCAAGGCGCAGAGAAACGCAAAGGATTATTCTTCTTCGGGGAAATCTACTAAATCGGGGTTATGCGTTACAGGGATGGATTTGGCCGCGTGTTGCATATAAAGCAATAGATACACATCGATGAGGGTGTGGCCTACGATAGCACTTAACAACCCGCGTGTTTGGCCAAGGTACCCAAGCCATGCGATACCGGCGGTCATGAAGATACCGTAAACGGAAAGACGCCAGTCGCGAGGATTGAGGTACCCGTGGATGGCAACGAACAACCCCGATGTAATGGGTATCCCCAGAAAGGGTTGAACGGCACCCCGGAATAGCATTTCTTCTCCAACGCCGGCGCAGAGTGAAATGAGCAAGATTTCGCTGAATGTAAGTCTAAAGCGACCAAGCAGTCGAGCATAGGAGGTGTTTACTTCATTGAGCAGGGGAGAGGCAATGAGCAGGTGAGCTCCCACTGCTATACCCAGACCTGCAATCGCTCCCCAAAGCAATTGCATACTGTAATTGCCATCACCTGTAATCGCCAACTGAAGATTCACCGTATCTGAAAATCGATCAACCACAATTGCAATCAATGGCATGCCAATGAGCGTGGCAAGCGCAAGCCGCATGAGGATTGTTTTTTTGAGCATGGAGCAAAGATAGGTTGAAGGGGTAAGGTGTGAGGTATAAGGTATGAGGTATGTTTGAGAAGCCCCTTATCCCTTACCCCTTACCCCTTATCCCTTCCCAGCCTATCTTCGCGTCATGAATTTCCTTCCCGAACAAATTGAGCGCTATGTAGAAGATCACACGCAGGCGGAGCCGGAATTATTGCAGCAGTTGGCGCGCGAGACATGGCAAAAGGTGATTAATCCGCGCATGCTCAGTGGGCATTTGCAAGGTCGCGTGTTGAAGATGCTGGTGCAGATGATGCGCGCCAAAACAATTTTGGAAATTGGAACTTACACGGGTTATTCAGCTCTTTGCATGGCCGAAGGACTGCCCGAAGATGGACGATTAATCACGCTCGATATCAATGATGAGCTGCAGTGGATACAGGACAAGTACTTCACGCTTTCGCCTCACGGACATAAGATTGAGCGCCACTTCGGCGATGCGCGCGAGTTGATTGCATTGTTACCGCTCGATTTCGATTTGGTGTTTATGGACGCCGACAAAGAGAACTATCTGTATTACTATGACCTTCTCATGGCGCTATTAAAACCCGGCGCAGTGATTCTTATTGATAATGTGCTGTGGTCGGGAAAGGTGCTTCACGAGCCTCATCCAAACGACAAAGAAACGCAGGTCATGAAGGAACTCAATCGACGCGTTACGGAAGATCCACGCGTGGAGAATGTGTTGCTGCCGGTGCGGGATGGGCTGATGGCTGTGAGAATAGTGAGTAATGACTAGTGACAAGTGACAAGTGACTAGTGATTCGTCACTACTCACTTGTCACTACTCACTGGTCACTATTTCAGCACTTTCTTCACCTGGTCCGCCGCTTCTTGCAGCGTTATGGCCGAGTGCACTTCCAGTCCGCTTTCATCGATGAGTTTCTTGGCTTCTACTGCGTTGGTTCCTTGCAGGCGAACGATGATAGGCACTTGGATGTTGCCGATGTTTTTGTATGCGTCGACAATACCTTGCGCTACACGATCGCAGCGAACGATACCGCCGAAGATGTTTACGAGAATAGCTTTCACGGATGGATCGCGGAGGATGATGCGGAAGGCCGTTTCTACGCGCTTCGCATCGGCTGTGCCACCCACGTCGAGGAAGTTGGCCGGCTCACCGCCGCTGTATTTGATGATGTCCATGGTAGCCATGGCCAAGCCTGCACCGTTTACCATGCAACCCACGTTACCGTCGAGCTTTACGTAGTTGAGGTCGGCATTGCTGGCTTCTACTTCAATCGGATCTTCTTCTGTGGTGTCGCGCATTTGAGCGTAGTCGGGATGGCGGAATAGTCCGTTGCCATCGAGGGTCACTTTCGCGTCGACTGCAATGACACGATCGTCGCTGGTTTTGAGTACGGGGTTGATTTCAAACATTGCCGCATCGCAACCCACGTAAGCTGCATAAAGAGCTTTTACAAACTTGCCCATTTCCTTCATCGCTTGACCGCTTAGGCCGAGGTTGAAGCCGATTTTGCGGCACTGGAAATCGTTCACACCCGTCATCGGGTCGATGACTTCCTTGAAGATTTTCTCGGGCGTGTTGTGTGCCACGTCTTCGATGTTCATACCACCATCGGGTGAGTACACGATTACGTTGCGTCCGAGGGCGCGGTCGAGGAGGA
>JBKCGW010000462.1:0-4994 GCA_046303175.1 Flavobacteriales bacterium | reverse complement strand
TTGGATTCCACTTGCGGCTGAGGTGTCCGAAATGCACACCTGCATCCAGCAATTCGTCAAATGTAACTTTTGCCATTTATATAAAGAATAATACTTGTTTACGTTCTCTAAAACCAATGACAC
This sequence comes from Flavobacteriales bacterium, assembly GCA_046303175.1. Taxonomy (GTDB): domain Bacteria; phylum Bacteroidota; class Bacteroidia; order Flavobacteriales_D; family Sanyastnellaceae; genus JAIBBG01. Next base: position 4,871 of record JBKCGW010000462.1, on the reverse strand, counting down.
TGGTAGTCTGATGATTCTCACGAACCGCACTTTGTCTCCTCGGTGCGCAGGCCAACGGCCCCTCAGTAGTCCAATGCATTTGGATGCTAAACAAGCTCTTCCATCTCTTCTGCCATCGACTTTTCTCGGGCAGATGCTGTATCTGTTGCTCGCCATACACACGTACCGTCCGAATGATTTCGGAGGCCGAGCGCAGTCGAGACCCAGATTAACGCTTAGAGAACTGGAAGCGCTTACGTGCCTTCTTCTGACCGAACTTCTTACGTTCAACCATACGAGGGTCACGCGTGGTCAATCCTTCTGTGCGCAATGAGCTTTTCCACTCCGGATTGATTTCAATCAACGCCTTGCTGATCGCCAGACGCAATGCTTCAGCCTGTCCTGTAATTCCACCACCGTCGATGTTGGCTTTGAAGTGATACTTACCATCGGTGTCAGTCACTTTGAATGACTGGTGAACTTTGTACTGCAACACGAGTGTTGGGAAGTACTCTTTGTAATCCTTACCGTTGATAGTAAAATCTCCTGCGCCTTCGCTGAGGTAAACTCGAGCTACTGCGGTCTTACGGCGTCCTGAAGTATTGGTATAAGCGGCCATTGAGGTCTAAATTCTTATCGTGTAATTGTATGAACTTTGGGTTGCTGAGCGGTTTGTCCGTGCTCTGCTCCGGCGTAAACGAATAGGTTGCGATATACTGCGCGACCCAAACGATTCTTTGGCAACATACCACGAACGCCCATCTCGATCATCGCAGTTGGGTGCTTTGCCATCATCTCTTTTGGAGTAGCAAAACGCTGACCTCCGGGATACCCGGTGTAACGGATGTATTGCTTCTCATCCCACTTGTTTCCTGTGAGAGCAACTTTTGCAGCGTTAATCACTACTACGTTGTCACCACAATCAGCGTGTGGGGTGAAGTTTGTTTTGTGCTTGCCACGAAGAACGTAAGCGATTTCACTGCATACGCGACCGAGGTGCTTTCCTTCCGCATCAATCAACAACCACTGCTTGTTAGCAGTTTCCTTGTTGCCGGAGATGGTTTTGTAACTTAAAGTATCCATTGCCTTTGATAACTAGCGCTTTTCTTTCCTGAAAAACGGGGTGCGAAAATAGCGCTCTTTTTCGAATCCGCAAGTACTTTTCAACAAAGAAGTGAAGATTTTCCATGGGGCGACAATCAAACAATAGCTAAGATACTGGATAACATTGTGTTATAAGAAGAATGGAGAATGAAGAATGGAGAAGCGCTAAATTCGCCACTCGCCATTCATCACTTCCCAATGAATCTATACAGTACCAAACAACGCTGGAAAATATTCCTGCTCGCGCTGGCCTCTGTCATAGTCATCATCACGTTGTGGTACAGCAACCACATAGCCGAACGCATTCGTGCCGAAGAAAGACAAAAAGTAGAACTGTGGAGCGAGGCCATCAAGCGGCGAGCTGAACTGGTTGTATTCACTCAAAAACTATTCGACGAACTAAAAACAGAAGAGCGCAAGCGTGTCGACTTGCTGGGCCAGGCGTATTACATAATAAGCGAAGCTCCCGAAAATGCCGACCTCACGTTTATATCCAACCTGATTTCGAACAACAGCACCATTCCTGTTCTGCTATTCGACGACAAAGGCAACCTTACCATCAGCGCCAACCTCGATGATGCCGACACCAATAAAGTGTACATCGATTCGCTGATGACAGCAGCCAAATCGAAAAACAACCTGGTGTTGCTCACGCAGGTAGGACAAAAAATTTACTACGACGACAGCCGACTCTTCCGGCAATTGCAAACTACCATGAACGATCTCATCAACTCGTTCATCTCCGAAACGGTTATCAACTCCGCATCGGTGCCGGTGGTCGTTACCGATAGCACGCAAACGGTCATTCTGAAAAAAGGGAATATCGATACACTCTCATTTGCAACGACCGAAACCATGCGAGCAAAACTGGCCGAAATGAAACTGGCCAACCCACCTATCGAAGTGGTGCTCCCCGGGCAAGGCAAGCAATACATATTCTATGAAGACTCTGCTGTTCTGAAACAGCTTCAGCTATTCCCTGTGTTGCAACTCATATTGATCGGTGTGTTCTTGTTGAGCTCGTATCTCATCTTCTCGACGTTTCGAAAAGCAGAACAAAACCAGGTTTGGGTGGGCATGGCCAAAGAAACCGCGCATCAACTGGGCACCCCACTTTCCTCATTGATGGCGTGGAGTGCATTGCTTGAAGCGCAAGGGGTCGACAAAAACTCCATCGAAGAACTCAACAAGGATATTGATCGCCTCAACACCATTACCGATCGTTTTTCTAAGATTGGATCGAAGCCTGAACTGCATGAGGTAAACATGACGCAAACGGTGCGCGATATGATTGATTACCTCGACAGCAGGGTATCCAAGAAAGTCACCATCAATGTCACTGCCGAAGACGAAAGTCTGACAGCACACATCAACAAGCCGCTCTTCAGCTGGGTGATTGAGAATATCGTGAAAAATGCAATCGATGCTATGGACGGCCAGGGCAAGCTCACACTTCACTTGTTGTATGAAAACAACAGAGCCTGCATCGACATTACAGACACCGGGAAAGGCATTCCAAAACACCAGTGGAAAACAGTTTTCGAACCGGGATTCACCACCAAAAAACGCGGATGGGGACTGGGTCTATCTCTGGTAAAGCGCATCATCACACAATATCACAACGGACGTATCTACGTGAAATGGAGCGAGGCCGGGAAAGGGACGACGTTTAGAATTGAACTGAGGGGGTAATGGGAACGGGAGACTGGGGACGGAGGACGTAGGGGACCACGATTTTAATCGTGGGATTATGGTTGAAGATTATCGATAAGCCTGCCATCGCATGATGAAGTCGTCCATAACAAAACCATCTCCGATATCTAGCACGAGTTCTCGTTCGATTTCGAATCCTTGCTTTCGATAAAAATGCTGCGCGACATTGCGCTTGTTGACCTGTAGTTCGATTGAACTACCACCTGCTCGAACAACCGCTTCCTTCACTTCTTGCAATAGGACTTTGCCTAAGCCCTTTCCGTGCATGGTGGTGTATACGTATAGCTTATGCAGTTTGTAGATGCCATTTCCCAAATCGGAGTAACTCGCAAATCCTTCAATTCGTTCGGGGCCTTCGTACACCAGAAACACACACTGCTCCTCCGTTACCTGGCGCAACAGCGATTCATCGCTGTACATCATTGTCAGCATATACGCGATTTGCTCTTGCGTAATCATTTCGCGATAAGCGATTGGCCATACTTCATAGACCACATCTCGTATGGCTTGAAAATCGGAGGGGGTGGCGGGGCGGAGCATTGGGTAATTACGGATTACGAATGACGGATTACGGTTTACAAATTAAGCGCAATCACTCATCCGTCATTCGTAATCCGTAATCAATAATCACCCTAACCGTGCATCGTCTGCGCCTTCCCATACTTCCCCATCAGCGTGGCTTCATACTCGAGGAACTCTTTCCAGCGGGTGTCGACATCGATGTTGCCTGCGTATTTGCGGGCGAACCCAATAAAGGTTGCGTAATGTTCGGCTTCGCTCTCCATCAGTGAGCGATAAAAATCGCGTAAGCCTTCATCACTGATTTCTTCGCTGAGTAAACGAAAACGCTCGCAGCTGCGTGCTTCTATCATGGCGGCAAACAGCATGCGATCCACGAACTGCGCTTCCCGACTACCGCCGCCCTTCATGATGAAATCCATGAGGTCGTGCACGTATGGATCTTTGCGTTCTCGCCCAAGTGTGAGGCCGCGCTTCTTCAGTTCATCGTGCACCATCCCGAAGTGCGTCATCTCTTCATTGCAAATGCGAACCATCTCATCCACCACGTCCGAGTATTCCGGATATTTCACAATGCAACTAATCGCATTGCTTGCGGCCTTCTGCTCGCAATAGGCATGGTCTGTCAAGATTTCCGCGATGTCCTTTTCCACGATGTTCACCCAACGAGGGTCGGTGGGCAAACGCAGGCCCAGCATTACTTTGTTTGGATTGGAAGCCATGGGGCAAAAATAGGGACTGGGGACTGGGGACTGAGGACTGGGGACTGGGTACCGAATGGACAAGCCATCATGGAAGGTCTTCTCCTCCGGTATTCAGCACCCAGTCCCCAGTCCTCAGTCCTCAGTACCCAGTACCCAGTACTCAACGAGGCTGTTCAAAACATAACTTACCTCAGCAACCACAGCTGATATATCCTCCTACCTTCGCACAAAACGTATTTTACTCTTGAAAAAACAAAAACGCAAGGCGGGTGATTTCAAAAAAGACCTGCGCCGCGAGATTCTCGAAATATTTCAACGCAACCCGAAGAAACCACTCAACCACAAACAGGTGGCTGCCGAGTTGGGCATCAAAGACTCGGGTGTGCGCACCTTGGTTTACGAACTCCTGCGCACCGAAACCGACAACGGGAAACTGAAAGAAATTGAACACGGCAAATTCATATTGCTGGCTTCCGAGCAAACAAGCTTGGAAGGGGTGATACAAATCACCAAATTCGGACGTGGCTTTGTAAGCATTCCGGGTATGAAAGACGATATAGAAATTGCCAAAGGGAACACCGGCTTTGCGCTGTGGGGTGACACGGTCGAAATTCAATTCAATTCCAAAGCGCGCCGACCCGAAGCGCGCGTAACACGGGTAGTGGAACGCGGCAGAAAGAACTATGTGGGCATCATCGAGATGTCGAAAGACCACGCGTTTTTCATCCCTTCCGATCAGCGAATTCACGTCGACTTCTACATTCCGAAAGAACTATACAACGGCGCCAAGCACGGAGAAAAAGTAATAGCCGAAATAACAGAATGGACCAAGCCCGATCGCAAGCCGTTCGG
>JBKCGW010000461.1:0-1778 GCA_046303175.1 Flavobacteriales bacterium | reverse complement strand
GAAGCGTTCCATTTTCTACGCTGACGACCGCCATTTGGGTATTCGTATGAACAACTCACCGCAAATTTGGGATTGGACACGTTCGCAGGCCGTAAATGCAGAAGTGAAAACCACTCGAGTGAGTGACAGGATTTACTCCTTCGAATGCATGATTCCTTGGAAAGAACTTTCCACCGAGCCTTGGCAAGAAGGCGGTGAATATGCATTGGAACTCGCCGTGGATTTGGCCGATAAGGAAAGCGTTCGTCAATCACAAATTCGATGGAATTCGATTGATAAAGAAGGCTTCCACACCACTCCCTCCTTATGGGGAAGGCTTTTCATCCAACCATCAACCCGATAAAGAATACTGTTCGCTCATATGAAGAAGTCGATTTTCGTTCTCTCTCTATTTCTGGCATTGGGATGCACTGCACAAAAGGCATCGAAAAAGAATGCTCCCGTTATTCCCGCGCCGGTCGACATTGAAGCGCTCATCGCGCAAATGACCATCGAAGAAAAGGTGGGACAGATGACACAGATAAACCTCGACGTGGTGTGCGAAGGCGGCATCTACAAGTTGGTTGAACCACACCATATCGAGCCGTCTAAATTGCAAGAGGCCATCACCAAGTGGCATGTGGGATCGGTACTCAACTGTGGTGGTCATGCCTATCCGCTCAAGCAATGGCATGAGCTCGTGGGTGAAATACAGAGCGTAGCCACAACCCAAGGCCGACTGAAGATTCCGGTGTTGTATGGAATCGACGCCATTCACGGCGCCAACTACATGATGGGGTCTACCCTATTCCCACAGCAATTGGGACAAGCTGCTACATTCAATCCGGAGTTGGTAAAACGTGGCGCGCAAATCACGGCCTATGAAACCCGCGCGGCAGGTATTCCATGGAACTTCTCGCCCGTGCTTGACGTAGGCCGCAACCCCAACTGGTCGCGCTTTTTTGAAACGTATGGTGAAGACCCACTCGTGTGTGCCACCATGGGTCGTGCATGTATAGACGGATACCAAGGGAACAGCACAGAACCCGATGCAACGCACGTGGCTGCGTGCATGAAGCACTTCCTCGGCTACAGCGGAGCACGCACCGGTAAAGACCGCACGCCTGCTATCATCAGCGATATTGAATTGCGTCAGATTTATATGCCCTCTTTCCAGGCCGCTATCAATGAAGGAGCCATGAGCGTGATGATTAACAGCGGCGAAATCAATGGCATTCCCGTGCACGCTAACCCTGCCATTCTCACGCAACTGTTGCGCAACGAAATGGGCTTCAACGGCATGGCTGTAACCGATTGGGAAGACGTGATGAAGCTGCACCAGATACACAAGGTGACCGCCAACAACAAAGAATCGGTGAAGGCCGCGGTTGATGCCGGCATCGACATGTGCATGGTTCCCAACGATTATGAGTTCGCTCGTCACCTAATTGAATTGGTGAAAGAAGGAAAGATTACGGAAGCACGCCTCAACGAATCGGTACGCCGCATTCTCGTGATGAAACGCGACCTGGGCTTGTTTGTGAATGCCATGCCACCTGCGTTGAAAGCGTTTCCCGAATTTGGCTCGGCTAAACACCAACAAGCCGCTCGCGAAACCGCTGAAGAGAGCATCACGTTGTTGAAGAATGATGGAGTTCTTCCATTCAGCAAAACATCGAAAGTGCTCGTATGCGGACCAGCTGGCTTTTCACTCACGCTCATCAATGGCGCTTGGACACGCACTTGGCAAGGCACCGACCCAAAGTTTGAAGATGGTTCTCGTCATACCATTTATGAAG
>JBKCGW010000460.1:0-12842 GCA_046303175.1 Flavobacteriales bacterium | reverse complement strand
ACTGGGCGGCATCTACTTACTATATGCAGCTTTCAGATTCCTCCGGTAACACATCCACTTACAAGTTGGTGAAGCATTAGACATTTAACCCCTTCAAAAACCATTTTCCATGACCACGAAAGCAATTGTAAGCATTGCATTCCTGCTAATCATGACCCTATGCGGACTTGATTGCTGTGCACAGGCACCTCAAAAAATGAGCTATCAAGCCGTAATTCGAGATGCAACTCAAACGCTCATCGCCAATCAATCTGTTGGAATGCGCTTGAGCATTCTTCAAGGCGGAATAAATGGTGCGGTGATGTACAGTGAAGTCCAAACACCTACTACCAACGCCAATGGACTTGCTTCGGTAGAGCTTGGCAACGGAACGCTTGAATCGGGCAACTTCACAACCATCGATTGGTCTGCCGGACCCTATTTCATCAAAAATGAAATAGATCCGCTTGGCGGAACTGACTACAGTATATCATCCACAAGTCAACTCTTGAGTGTACCCTATGCTTTGTATGCAGCCACTTCGGGCAGTTCGCTTCCGGGACCGCAAGGGCCACAAGGCCCACAGGGTGAACAGGGGCCGGCAGGAGTACAGGGCGAAATCGGACCACAAGGACCGGCCGGTATCGCAGGACCACAAGGTGAGCCCGGAGTTGAGGGGCCGCAGGGTCCACAGGGACCACAAGGAGCCAATGGGACCTCCGTTGAATTTCAAGGAAGCGTTGGAAGTGCTACTGAATTACCTGTTTCAGGCAGTGCACCAGGAGACGGATTCATTGCTCAAGATAATGGTCACTTATGGGTTTGGGATGGCGCAGTTTGGGTCGATGCAGGAAATATCCAAGGTCCACAAGGACCAGCCGGTGCGCAAGGCATTCAAGGTGTGCAAGGTCCGCAAGGTGAAACCGGACCTCAGGGGGAAACAGGTACTCAAGGACCACAGGGTGCAACGGGCTTGACAGGGGCCGCAGGGCCGCAAGGTGAGCAAGGCCCCATTGGTCCGCAAGGGGCTGCAGGGCCTATGGGGCCACAAGGAGCTACCGGGCCACAAGGCAATGAAGGACCACAGGGTCCCGAAGGTCCGGCAGGAGCTGATGGAACTTCAATAACAATTCAAGGAAGCGCAGCCAATGCAACGGTATTGCCATTAATCGGTAATACCAATGGTGACGGTTATATTACCGAAGACACAGGACATTTATGGATTTGGGATGGATCAGCATGGGTTGATGCCGGTAATATTCAAGGACCGCAAGGACCCGTAGGCCCCACTGGGGCTGTGGGATCCACAGGACCTCAAGGACCAGCAGGACCAATTGGGGCAACGGGGGCCACAGGGCCACAAGGTCCCGAGGGTCCGGCAGGACCAACAGGTGATACAGGTCCACAAGGACCGGCAGGACCATCTGGCGCAACTGGCGCCGTGGGTGCAACCGGACCACAAGGACCAGTGGGGCCGACAGGACCAACTGGTGCAGTCGGACCTCAGGGACCGGCAGGCGCAGCGGGTGCAGTTGGACCTCAAGGACCAGCGGGCGCAACAGGTCCACAAGGACCGGAAGGTCCCCTGGTTAGTGGTACAACCAACCAAACACTTCGAAACAATGGAGTGACATGGGAAGCAAGCAGCCTATTGCGCAACACCGGGACAAACATCGGTATTGATCGTGACCCTGAATATACACTCGACATCAATGGTCCTATTCGTGTTCAAAACTTGCCGATTAGTCAAGGGAATGGGAATCAAATAAATAATATCGCTATTGGCGCAAACAGCCTTTTAAGCAACACGATCGGTAATTATAACCTAGCAATTGGATATGGTAGTTTAGCTGGTAATACAACCGGACTTGACAATATTGCAATTGGTGGAGCCAGTCTTAGTTCAGAATCCTCAGGAAACCAAAATATTTCAATTGGTAATTTCAGCTCAATCGGTATACAAACTCAAAGTGGAAATATCGGAATTGGTAGCTTCACATTCTCCGAAGGCACATCAACTTTAGGGGATGGGAATATTGCAATTGGAACCTTTGCAGGTGGGAACATAGCAGGATCCTATAGCATCGCTATTGGTCAGTCCGCCTTGGAAGGTAGCAATTCAGCAGTTCCATCCGGCAGCTTTGAGAACACTGCGATTGGCTGGGCTTCCCAGCAAGGTAACTACAATGGATCATACAATACCAGTCTAGGTGCACGCAGTGCCGTGAATGTCTCCGGTGACAACAACACCGCAATTGGTCATTATTCGCAGGAACTGGCCAATGCATTTAACAACACATCCGTTGGAGGATCGAGCCTTCGAAACTCACAAGGGGGATTCAACAGTGCTGTTGGTTTTGAATCTATGCTGGATAACACAACAGGAACCAGCAACGCTGCGTTCGGTAATCAAGCCATGCATGAAAATACAACCGGCTTCCGCAATGCAGCATCCGGCATGTATAGTTTCTACGAAAACATCACTGGCTCATACAATACGGGTGTTGGATATTCCTCGGGCGATTTTCAAACAAACAACAACAACTGCGTATACCTGGGTTGCGACTCCTATGGCAACCTGGCTGACCTCAATAACTCCACGTGTTTAGGTTTTATTACTCGGGGTACCGCCAACAATCAAGTGAGACTAGGCAATAGTGCGGTTACAAGTGTGGGCGGTTTCGTGAACTACACAAATCTTTCCGATGGACGTTACAAGAAGAATGTACGCGAAGATGTGAAAGGCTTAGACTTCATCATGAAGCTTCGTCCGGTTACATACAACCTCGCGGTAAATGATTTGGCAAAGCATCTCAACGAAGATCAAACCCGAGATACCAATGGTAACATTGTTCAACGGGAAGACGCTGCCATTCAAGCATCGCGCGATGCCAAAGAACAAATCCGTTACACCGGATTCATAGCCCAAGAAGTAGAAGAAGCGGCTCTATCATCCGGTTTTGATTTCAGCGGCGTGGATAAGCCAAAAAACAATGAAGACTTCTACGGTCTTCGCTATGCTGAATTCACGGTTCCCCTTGTTAAATCTGTTCAAGAATTGAGTCTCGAAATGGAAGCCTTGAAAAAGGAAAACGAAGTATTGAAACAACAGCTCAACGCCATTCTCAAGCAATTGGAATCACGTGATTAAAGAAACCGTAAATTCTCAAAAAGCGCTCGCAAGGGCGCTTTTTTTTTTACCACTTCATATAGAAATCCTGGGTGAGCTCCTTATACGCATCGGAATATTCGCCAACGCTTTTGTGTATGAGCAATGATTCCATTTCAGGCTCGGGTGTTGCCCTAAAAGAAAACTCCACCATCACTCGTGAAGCGTCTTTATGCATCAGCGTGAAAACATGGCATATACGCAATGGTTGCAAGCCTGCCACAGCCGCATCGAGCACCCATCGTTCAAGTTCGCTTTTCGGAAATATCAACGCTACTTTTCCTTCAGGGTTCAATAGTCTTCTGGCATGTCTCATGAAGGCATCCGATGGAAGTAAATCATCGTGTCTTGCCGCGTTTCGAATAGGATCTGTGGCACGCAATGAGTGCGTGAAGTAGGGAGGATTCGAAATGATTAAGTCAAACTTTTCGCTGGTAGATATTTTTAAAAAATCACCTTGATGAATTTTCAAACGGTCTTTCCAAGGTGACTGATCAACATTCTCACGCGCATCATCCGCACTGCCTTGATCGATTTCAATCGCTTCCACTGACGCGTTAGGACATCGCTGAGCGCAAATCAGAGCTATTACCCCTGTGCCCGTGCCGACATCAAGCACATGTGAACAGTTGGCAACATTTACCCATGCCGCAAGCAAAACAGCATCCGTTCCCACACGCATAGCACTGCGCGCTTGCACAACTTCGAATTGCTTGAAGCGAAATGGTTTTGCCGGAGCGGGCATTGCTTTAATTAAGGTCTTACGAACATAATCAAAGTTTATCAAAACGTGCTTATGAAAGCATTACGAATTCAACTTGGATTCGTTCCAAGTCTTATAGCTTACCGACTGAATGGCTCTATCTGCAGGGACTTCCCGTAAGGGTTCAACCGGCTTCAATCCGGATCGACAATCATTGGGTAGTTGCTGATAGATTTTGGTTCCTTCTGTTTTCCATGCAATCATTTCATCGGAAACTTGTTTGACAACCTTGGCAGGGTTACCCACAATGACGCTGCGCGGCGGCACAAGGGTATCGGCAGCTACGAATGCCAACGCGCCTACGATTGACTCGTCGCCAACGTGCACACGATCCATGACGACCGCATTCATTCCCACCAAGCAATTACGACCTATAGTGGCACCATGAATAATTGCGCCATGTCCAATATGTGCGCCCTCTTGCAGGATAACCGTAACACCCGGAAACATGTGGATGGTGCAGTTTTCTTGCACATTGCATCCATCTTCAATCACAATTTGTCCCCAATCGCCGCGTATGGCAGCACCGGGGCCTATGTAAACATTTCGGCCGATGATCACATTGCCGGTAACTGTCGCATTGGGGTGAACAAATGCGGATTCATGCACTACCGGTATGTAACCGTTGAATTCAAAAATATTTGCCATTGCGGTATTGTTATGAACGCTCCAGTATGACCGCATACCCTTGACCAACACCAATGCACATGGTGCACAACGCATATCGCTTTCCCGTAAGCTGCAGTTGAAGGGATGCAGAGATTAATAATCGTGCGCCGCTCATTCCGAGTGGATGGCCCAAGGCAATTGCGCCACCATTTATATTCAAACGTTCATCGTTATCGGCAATACCCAGTAAACGAGTACAGGCCAACACCTGTGCAGCGAATGCTTCATTCAATTCAATGATATCAATTTGATCGATTGTAAGACCTGCTCTCTTCAGGGCCAGTTTCGAAGCTTCAACCGGCCCAATGCCCATGATACGGGGTTCAGCGCCTGTAACAGCAGATGCAACGATTCGCGCCTTTGGAACAAAATTACCCCTCTTCAATCCCGATTCGGAAGCAATTAGCATCGCTGCTGCCCCGTCATTCAAACCGGAAGCATTTCCTGCGGTTACTGATCCACCACTGCGAAAAGCAGGTTTCAATTTTGCAAGCCCATCTGTCGTTGTGGAAGGTTTTATAAACTCATCTGTATCAAAGACTATTGGATCTCCCTTCTTCTGTGCAATATGCACGGGAGCAATTTCCATCGCAAGTCTATCTTTTGCATTGGCTGCCTTTTGCTGCGACCAAGTAGCAAATAGGTCTTGATCTTCTCGGGAAATTGAATAAAGTTCAGCCAGATTCTCAGCGGTTTCACCCATCGCATCCACGCCATACATTTCCTTCATTTTCGGATGTACGAATCGCCACCCGAAACTACTGTCAAACATTTGAGCATCGCGTCCAAATGCAGTCGACGTTTTCGATATCACCCATGGAGCTCGAGTCATCTGTTCTACACCGCCGGCTATGAACACCTCTCCCTCTCCGGCGTGAGCAGCTCTTGCAGCATTCACTGCAGCGGCCATACCCGACGCGCACAAACGATTCACTGTTTCACCCGGAACTTCCTTTGGAATACCCGCTAAAAGCAATGCCATGCGGGCAACGTTGCGATTGTCTTCGCCGGCCTGATTAGCACAACCCATGATTACATCATCAATGCCACCGGCATCAAACATTGTGTGTCGAGCCATCAACTGCTTTATCACGTGTGCTGCCAAATCATCGGCACGCACCGGTGATAAACTTCCACCAAAAGAGGCGATTGGGGTGCGCACACCATCTATAATAAATGCATCCATTGCAAAAAAATTTGGGCAAAGATGGCGGTCAAATGTTAATTCCGCACCTCGAATTGCATATTTTGGAATTCGACGTCAACCGTCAAACCATTGCTGTTTTCTACATGCAATTTACCCTTCAGTTGGCGTGCGAAGAGACCTATTAACTTGAAGCCGAAAGAGCGCCCCTTTGCAATATCCAAATCTTGGGGCAAACCTGCTCCTGTATCAGAGACAACAAGTCGCACAACATGGTCTCCCTCATGCTTCAACGAAACCCTTAAACGCACACAATCACTCGCAGGAAAAGCATGGAGAAACGCGTTACTCACGAGCTCATTCACCAGCAATGCGAGAGGAACAGCAGTTTTATTGTCTACATAAATTTGATCAATTTCAAGTTCGGCAACATCTCTTCTACCCGGCAAAATTGATTGTTGCAGATAGAGCACAAGAGAAGCAATGTATTCGTTCAAATTAATCAGGTTAAATACTTCAGAACGGTACAGTTTATCATAAATCAATGCCAACGCGCTGATGCGATTTCGAATTTCACCGAAGTATTTCTTTACCAATTCAGACTTCTCATGTGCGCTGTTAATTTCAAGCAACGCAACAATCAATGTAAGATTATTCTTAACGCTGTGATGGATTTCGCCGAGTAAAAGCTCCTTTTCGTGGAGCGATGCTTCTAGTGATAATTCTTGAATTTTGATAAGCGTAACATCAACGCCGTAACCAAGCATAAAGGCAAACTCGCCTGACGGGTCCAATACCGGCACAAATCTGCGCAACGTATACTTGGGAGATCCATCGGCCTGACTTCCTACATCCTCAAAATCGATTGCTTGTTTGCTTTCTCGGGCCTTCAGGAATGTTGCTCTTCGGGCCTCAGCTTTCGAAGTTTCTAAGTTCCTCACCCTGCAATAGTCGAAATCGTCGCGGCCAAGTAAAAAATCACGGACATCTTGATCCCTAACAGCCACTGGATTCAAGTACATATACTTATGCTCGTAGTTGAAAATGGCGATGTCGACAGGAATATTATTCAATATGGATTCGTAAAACTTCTTCTGGTCCTCTGCTCTATTGTTTACATGGACCCATCGTGTATTCTCTTTTATAATTCCCGAAATACGATCAATACCTGCATGGGCATTAAAAATCACATGAGCTTCGATATCAAAGTAACGTGCTTCGTTCCGAAGTTTTAAATTCTCAATAATAACTACATTGTTTAATAGATTGGCCCTTCGAATGGCAGCAATAATAGCCAACGGATTATCGAATTTCCGGAGCATTGCAGGCACGCTCCGCTCCGTCTTTTGAAGTCCTATTAATTGAAAAAGGTTCTCTGAATATTCCGCACTGGCTGTGCCTGAATACCAAGTAAAACTTCCCAAATGAGCAATTATCTCTGCTCGATTAAAATTATCGACAAGTTTTTTGAGGTGAATACGGTCCTGATCAAGTTGGTTCTCCCGCTCCTGAAGCAACGCTTGCAAGCGGGCATTTGATTCAACGAGTTGATAGATTTTCCTTCTAAGAATTAACTTGATTCGAAGGTAATTATCGTCGAAGATTCTGTAAGCCTTATTGACAGAGCGCAAGAATGCCTCCGGCAAGGATCCCTCCGATTGCTCTTGCAACTGACGTCGCAACAACCAATGCTTTTCATCTTCTCCCCTTGCCATTTCCTTTTTACTTCAGGTCCAATAAATTATTCAAATGTGACTTCAATTCGAACGAATTCCAGGGTTTTGAGAAATATCGATCGGGTGATATTGGTGAATCAGCAACTCTTTCAATATCGCGCTGGTGCTGTCCCGTAAGAAGAACGGTAGAACAATTGGGATATATTTCCTTTACACGGCTTATTATTTCCGACCCGGTTGTATCATCCAGAAAATAATCGGTTACCAAGACTTTGACAATCCTGTTCTGACTTTTCAATGTAGCGAGTAATTCCTCTACTTCACTTCCCGAGGTTGCCAATTCAACGTCACAAACTTCACCTATGGCGTCTGTGATTTGGTATCGAAGCAACTCAAGAATTGTAAGATCATCATCGACAATTATAACTACGTTTTTTTGCATTTCAAGTGGCAATCAGTGATTAAAAATAGGGACTAACCTATTAAACAATTCGAATGTACAGACTGCGAAATATCATACATCCCCATAGTTCCTTTTTGCAGCAAGCACTCTGGAAACCTCTTGTAAAACATCATCCAGTTTTGCCTGTCTGGATGCATCCTCCCGATTGATGTTAAATGCTTCCAATACACCGAGAAGATTGTTCAAGCCCACCTGTTGTTTGGAGAGTAAACTTCTCATTTGTCTGAGCTCAGTTGCGTCATTTGCATAAAAGCGCATAATATCCTCATTTGGCACTCTAGAAGCATCGGCAATAAAAAATCGATTCAAGCATTCAAATTCAACACGCAGCTTAATGCTTCCTGACACAAGCTCGTGTGAAAGCCCCATTACCGCAAGAAAATCTTCATAAGTCAGCGTCAACAAATCATTGAAGGCCTCTCTTGCTGCTCGATTAGAGAAACAAATAAACTGACGATTAAAATCGACCTCAAAAACCGGATTTGGATTTTGCTCAGGGAAATTGGATAGCCTGAGCACGCGCTCGTTCCTCTCGGCAATTTTATTTTCAAGAATTAATTTTGTTCGGACCAATTCGGTATTGGAAAGTTCCAATTCCTTATTTCGCGACTGCATCACCTCGTTAGCACGTTGCAATTCCTCCAATGTCTGCAGCGTAGTTGTTTGCAAAAAAACGAAATCTGTTATGTAATCATGCGATGGAAAATCATTGGCCGACAAGTGATAGTCGACCATGGCATGGTTGCTATTAATGACAGGATTTGCCAAAAGCAAAAACAAGTTGGATTGAATGGGTTGAACAGTGCACTTATAACGTTGATTGAATTCCAGCGAGTGAAAGAACCTCAATTTCTGGCGCGATGAATTAGACGCAATCCAATCATCGCTACCCATTACACCATCCCAAATAAAATGCTGTTCAAACTTATCTCCTGCACAAAGCTGCGGAAGGGATTTGTTGTAAAGTGAACCCTTCTCCACAATTCGCATCCTTTCATCCAAGATCAAAAACCCGGGGCAGCTCAATTCCATGGAAGTCCATAATCGCGAAAGCAATTCATTGTGCCTATTTGCGGCCTGCCATTGTTGAATAATCGTCGAGAATTGGTGCGCAACAGATTGTTGATACGTTGCTACTACCGAATCGGGAGCGCCCGACGCATAGAATGCATAAAAGAGTCCTATTGTCAGTCCATTCTCGTCTCGAATCGGTTCAGCAACCAAACAGGTAGCGCGTGAAAAAACGCCCTCCGACAATTCTGTCAACCAATGGGGAACATCGGATCCAATAGGTCTCAAGCCTTCGGATAAAGAAAAACAATACTCCCAATCCTCATCACTCAGAACGACCGGAAGATCTATTACCTCCTTTGATTTAACTCGAATGATGCGTTCCTTTTGAAAAAAGTCAACGCAGCAAATTGCAGGATTAGCAACAGCCGAAAACTCCACAACCCGTTGCCTGAGTTTTTGCCAATCAAATGACTTGGATTCAAACAACTGGTCAATTATCGATGATGAAAAAAATAATGACATGTGGTTGAAATATTATCCTATTCAGTTATCGGTACTCGATTGATTTTTACTGGAATTTAACATTCGAAGGAAGTAGGCCGAGCATCAGCATATCATCGGTTTGAACATTCATTCCTTGCCATCTGCGAAGCAATAAATTAATCTCTCTTTCGCGATTAGCGGGTGCCTCTGCCATTATTGTTTGAATAACATTCAGCAGGCCTTTTGTAGAGAGCTTTTTTGACTGAGGGCCGCCGAATTGGTCGGTAACCCCATCGCTGTAAAAGAAAAACTGGTCTTCCCGGTTGAAAGGAATTTCCAGTACTTGAATATCGCGATCTTCCATTGAAGTGCCTAACGACTTGCCCTTGAATTTATGATAGTGCAACTCGCCTTCCGCGGCCTTCCAATGCAAGAACCCCATTTTAAATCCGGCGATTTGTATTGTTTGAGCGGGGATATCCATCTTGAAAACAATCATATCCAAGCTATCATTCACTCCATCGGAACTATTCATTTTAGCCAAGTTGTTGATCAACGATGTGTTCAGCTCCTGAACGATATCGACTAAAACTTGGGTTCGTTGGATGATATTTGAAATAATCTCATGACACAAAACCGAGAGCAAAGCAGCGGGTATTCCATGGCCTGTGCAATCGCCCAAACCTCCTACTACCATTCCGCAATCACTGAAACTTCTCAAAAATGGAAAGTCACCTCCAATGATGTGCATGGGGCGATTGATATGAACCGTATGCTGGAACAGCGCATCAAAATCTTTACGTTGCGGGAAAATCGCCTTTTGAATTTTCTCTGCGTATATAATTGAACTGGTGAGGTCGTTGAGGGAATCAATAACGTTTTCCAGTTCACTTTGGGATACCGGCTTGGAAATAAATCCGGCCATACTGGTTTCCATGGCACGGCGGAAATTCGAATCTTCCGTATTACCTGTAATGTAAACGACCGGCACAGGTTTCAGTTCCTGTATTCTCTTGGTTACTTCGATTCCGTCCATCGCATCTTCGAGTCGAATATCCATCAAAACGAGATCTGCTGAACTATCCTGAAAATAGTGGATTGCATCATCACCGGTGGTAAAGCATGCTACCACTTCGTGTCCCAAATCCTCCACATACTGTTTGTGGAGTTCTTGGATAATCAGGTGGTCTTCAACAATGACAATCTTCTTCTTGCGAATCATTTAAATAGAGAATAAAGCGAATTTAACTGAGAATGAACCGAACTCAATCCGTTTATGACAAAAATTGTCTTACTCATGCAAAATAGATGAACCTACATACAACGAGGCACCTTAGTATGTTTGCAGCATGAAATCAGGCAGCAGACCACTCATCCTTGTTACCAATGATGATGGTGTTTATTCGAAGGGCATCCTAGCACTTACCGAAGCGGTTTTACCATTTGGCGATGTGGTGGTGGTTGCCCCCGACAAGCCACAATCGGGAATGGGACACGCTGTTACCATTAGCAATCTGCTTCGCTTGCACCCGTTGAAGTACGATTTGCCGGTTAGCGCCGCCTATGCATGCAGCGGTACTCCGGTCGACTGCGTAAAACTTGCCATTTACAAAGTACTCCATCGTAAACCCGATTTAGTGGTTTCAGGAATTAACCACGGCTCCAATTCAAGTATCAACGTAATCTACAGCGGCACTATGTCGGCAGCTGTTGAAGGTGCCGTAGAAGGAATTCCCTCCATCGGATTCTCACTTCTTGATCACAGTGCAGAAGCCGACTTTGAAGCATCACAACAAGTAGTGACCAAATTGGTTGAGGGTGCATTGAAAAATGGAATTCCAAATGGAACCTGTCTGAATGTCAATATTCCCAAGTGTGTGCCATCAGCGATTGCCGGCATTCGGATTTGTCACCAAGCCAAAGGATATTGGGAAGACAATTTCGACGTGCGTACCGACCCATTCGGAAAGCCCTATTACTGGCTAACAGGCGAGTTCAAGTTGATGGACGAAGGCCTTGACACGGATGAAATCGCATTGGCCAATAATTTTGTTTCGGTCGTTCCCGTTCACTTCGACCTAACTGCTTACAGCGCCATGCAAACACTCAGAGATTGGAACCTATGAATAAGAGCAAACTCAATCATGTCGGATATGGAATATTAGGTGGTTTAGTGGGCGCCTTCATTGGTTTCTGCTTATTCGGCCTAGTCTTTTCGTGGTACAACGAAATTTTCTTCAGCGAATTCGTCATGGATGTTTTCCTTGGTTCAGCGCTTCAAGATTTCCAAAGCAGAATAATTTCCTTTTCGATGCTTGCCGACATTGTGTTGTTCTTTGCACTCATCCGAAGAGGATACGAGGAGTTTTGCAAAGGGCTCATTATTGTGCTTGTAATCTCAGTAGCGGTTATCGCTTGGTTATACTAAAAAGCAAATCGGTTGAAACTATACATCATTGCAGGCGAGGCATCCGGCGACTTACACGGAAGTAATCTCATTCACGCGCTTCGTGCTAACCATTCTTCGCTCACCATTCGAGCATGGGGTGGTGACCGCATGCAACAGCAGGGAGCAACTATTGTAAAACACTACCGAGAGCTCGCCTTCATGGGCTTCTACGAGGTGTTGCTGAACATCCGAACCATTCTTCGCAATATTCGATTTTGCAAGGAAGACATTCTGGAATTCAAACCGGATGCGCTCATTCTCATCGACTATCCCGGCTTCAATCTGCGTATAGCCAAGTGGGCGCACGAAAACAACATACCCGTTCTGTATTACATCGCTCCACAGGTGTGGGCGTGGAAAGAAAATCGCATCCACGCAATGAAGAAGCACATCAATCATCTTTTTGTTGTGCTCCCGTTTGAAAAGCAATACTTCGAGGAACGCGATATGCCGGTGACCTTCGTTGGACACCCACTTCTTGACGAAATCAGCACGACTGAAGAATCGAGCAGTGCATTTCGGCAACGCAACAAACTCACCGATAAGCCCATGGTAGCGCTTTTACCCGGAAGTCGCAAACAAGAAATTACGACCATGCTTCCTATCATGCTGCAAATGGAAAAGCGTTTTCCGGATGTTCAGTTTGTAATAGCGGGAGCGCCTGCGCAAACCTCTGAGTTTTATGAAAGCGTAAAACAAACTTCGCAGGTTCCTGTGCTCTTTGGGCAGACCTCCGAAATACTCCGACACGCCTCAGCCGGTTTGATTACAAGCGGCACAGCAACACTTGAAGCAGGTATCTATCAGCTTCCGCAAGTAGTTTGTTACAAGGGGTCGTCAATTTCATATGCTATCGCTAAGCGACTCGTTAAAATAAAATACATCTCGCTGGTGAACCTCATTCTCGATCGACAGGCTGTCACAGAGCTCATACAGCACGAACTGAACGCGGAACGATTATCCACTGAATTGAATCAATTACTGCATGATGATCAGCGTAGGGAGTCCATGAAGCGCAGTTATTCCGAATTAC
>JBKCGW010000459.1:0-1864 GCA_046303175.1 Flavobacteriales bacterium | reverse complement strand
GTATAGAATATCTCGCCCTATGACTTGCATGGATAGAAATTGAATTGCAAAAACTTTCATCCAAGCAACTAACTGTCCGGGTTTGTTTTCACTCCTTTCTCGAAAGTACTCGGTCTTCCAAGTATAACCCAAACCTGCTATGGGAAATTCTTCGGTAGAAGCTTTATCGGTGTAGTGAATGACACCCACCAGTTTCCTATCCTCGTCGACTTCATAGCGTACAAAGGCTTGAAACGGAAACCCGGCCTCAGCGTAATTCACCTTTACTCCCAGAGAAAAACCTTCCGGACAATTCTCCCTATCGCTTCGAAAGGCCCTTGTTCCTTCGAAACGATTGAGCATATCAACAAGCGTATTCACTCCCATAAATAATTCATTTCGGTATTCCTCCATACGATAACTGCCCATTGCATTAAACGCCATTTCTAGATCCTGCATCCATTCTTCGGTTGCAGCTCGTGATGTAATTGTTACAATCATAATGTTAGGTTTTAATTATTAAAGAGCAAAAATATTCACCTCCTGCGCAACCGATTTGCGCAGCTTTGTGTACCTTTGCAATTATTATACTTACTATGGCACGATACTCCAAACCTGACATTCAGCTTCAACGCTTACGTTTTATCGTCAATTTCCTCAATGGCGGAGGAGGCACGTTATTAGAAATGATGGAATATGTTAACCAACGGCTCAATGACAACGGGTTTCCCACCGTTGAAAGACGTATTATTCAGTACGATTTGACCAAGCTTCAATCCGGTGAATTCCCGCATTCCTTATCAAGCACCGATAAATCCAAATTAGGAGGATTATTTCGGTATGAGTATAAGGATAAAAAATACCGATGGAAGTCGGACAGCCTTATCCCTAAGTTTGATGACCTTGAGGACGATGAGCGACTTACGTTGCCACTGTTGTTTGGTGTATTAAAACGGTACCGCTCAATACCTGCGATGCAGAAAATAATGGATATGATTGAGGAAAAGTACGACATCCGTGCCGATGAAAACAACACCGATGAAGTCTTTTTTATTCCGCAACCTCGCATGACTGATGAGAACTTCGAGAAGCGCATCATGGAACTGACATTGAAGTTGATTGGGCATATTCAACGCAGCGAGCAAATAGAATTTCATTACACCGCAGTGAATAAATTCGACGAAAGCAATAGTCAATACAACTATTTTAAGGTGGCTCCTCTTCAAGTAAAACTGTATGAAAACTACTACTACCTGTCAGGGATTGATTTAATAAAAAAAAGAATAATGAACTTTCGTGTTGACCAAATTAAAAACCTGCGAGTCGATGCCTTTCTAAAAGGAAAAAAAGAAAAAGTAGTTCATTTTTCGAGAAGCGAACTAATTCGTGAATTTGCATTCAATGATCATTACAAGCATGCACTGGGAGTGTGGACGCACCATAAAAGCGATGAATTGCACCGCATCACCATTGAATTTAAAGATTGGGCAGCGAGTTATGCTCGCCATCTGTCATTTCACCCATCGCAACGCACGGTTGGGATAGATTCGGCCAAGAATACCCTTACCATCACACTCGATTTGCTTCTCTTACCGGAAAAATCGCCGCAAACGAAGCTAATTGATCGGTCCCCTGAACTACACTTCTTGCTAGGAAGATTTCGAGAATTCGCTAACATTATTAAGATTAAAAAAATATGACAACTAAGGCGTATCCGCCTGGGAGAACCATAGCAATACTGTAGCGTGTTCTATATGGCACGTGGGATGACGGTGACTTCTTTCGATTCCAGAACGCAGTGTATTCCGGAAGAGACGAAGGCACTGAGTTGATTAAGGTATAGGACTCTAAATAGTGTTGGTTTTCCTTGACAACTGCCTCTTCC
>JBKCGW010000458.1:0-2834 GCA_046303175.1 Flavobacteriales bacterium | reverse complement strand
CAGGTCACACGCCAATGGTAGCCGTTGGCTCCCCAAGTGCCTGAGACAATGTTTGTTGCGGTCGAGATTTTCTTCACATCGCCCGCCGGATGGTGGATGCCCACTACATCAGCCGGTGTAACAGCGCGTGAATCCCATCCTGCATAGAACACGTTATAGTTAGCAGGTGGATTGTCTTCCATTTCCAACAGCAAGAAATCCGAACCACTGTTGCCTCCCCCATCGTTACTGTCGGCCAAATGATAAACCCCTACTCGGTTACTGGTGCTTGGAGAACTACCTGTGCCACAACCACTCTTCTGATACTTGAAACGAACCGTACACTGAAGCCATTCAGCATCCGAAACACCAATGCCGCAGTGCAATGCAGTAAGGAGATAATTGCGACAATCGCGAGCTGTTGTGTTTACAATAGACCCCGAACAAAGCCCCTGACCATTGCCATCGTTAATGAGTAAGCGAACTACGGCATCACGCTGTGGAACCCAATCGGCACCTTCCGGACAATTCACATCCACCTCACAAAAATCGGATGCTCGTGAATTTTCTTCGGTTGAGTAATCGGAGTAATCATACACGTATCGGTACATGTGACTCACGGATTGGATGCCAATATTCGGTACCCCTACAACCGCAGCAGGCTCGTAATATTCCAAAATCGCTTCATCACCCAATACCTCACCCATCATAAAATATCCGTGTGCATTGCAATCGTCAACCGTGAAAGGTCCTACAAATGACTTACGGTCCATTCCGTATAAGAACATTACAGCTCCTTGTGGGATGTGCAATCCATCGAAGTAAACGCAAACGCCTTTAGCGCCTGCCGAGCGAAAACGATAGTGCCATACACGATCACCGTTGGACAAATTTGTCCAAACACCCGCAGTCTCTTCATCGAGATTCACAGGAATGATGCGACCTATGTTGGTGCGGCCTCCGGCCTTTTCCAATCGAGTGTCTTCTTCAAGAAGGATTTCGTGATTAAAGGTTGCCAACTCTTCCAAAGGCAATTGTTCCAGCTGTGCTGACGACCATTGGTAGCCAAATGGCTGCAACTGGGCCATCATATTCAGCCCCAAAAAGATTAAAAACGCTGAAGTAAAAATTCTCATAATCGATGTTTACGTGGTTTCAAAATGGATGCGAAAAATACGAGGGTTTTGACTGAAATACGCTTGTAAATCAATTCTCCCTACTTCACGCCAATGGAATATTAGGCTTTGAGAATGCGAAGCCCGGTTTGAATAATCACCGTTAAATCGCCCAGGAATGAATGGCGGCGAACATATTCAAGATTCAAGGCCAACTTGGCGGGCATAATCTCTTGTATATACGTTTCTTCCGGATTGGAAGACTTTGCCAATAAATCGCTTTCCTCGAAGTAGCGCAACGAGGCATAATCGGTTATACCGGGACGAATGCTCAGCACTAATCGTTGTTCGGGTGAATACAAGGCCACGTAGCGCGGAACTTCAGGACGTGGACCAACCACACTCATGTCACCCAATAAAACATTCCACAATTGAGGAAGCTCGTCGACCTTGAACTTACGCAGAAAATAACCCGCTCGGGTAATGCGCGAATCGGCCGAACCCACCGTGAGCTGACCTCCACGCTCGGAATGAGGCTTCATGGTGCGAAACTTCCACAACTTAAAATGCTTACCGTTGATGCCTACTCGCTCCTGGCCAAAAAACACTCCTCCTCTGCTATCGAGGCTGATCCAACAAGCCATGACCATGAAGAGTGGCGCAAACAACACCAGCATGACGGTAGCAAAAACAATATCGAACCAACGCTTTATCATGCCTTAAGCGCAGTATTCACAGCGTGGATAACCGCGTCGGCAACCCTGTTCACATCATCATCACTCAGGTTGTAATAAACAGGCAACGAGATTTCCGCTGCGTATTGGTGCCATGCATTGGGGTAGTCCTCCATGCGATAGCCCAACCCTTTGTAAAGCGAAAGCAGTGGCAATGGCTGGAAATGCACATTGAGCGCAATGCCTTGCTCGGCAACAATGCGGATGACTTCGTCGCGCTGTGCCTCGCTCATGGCAGACACGTGAAGCATGTAGAGGTGATAGCAACTTTCAGCAGAGTCTGTCTCAAAAAGCGGAGCATTGAACCATGACTGTGCTTCGAATCTACGGTTGTACTGCATGCAGATCTCCTTTCTTCGAATGAGCGTATCATTATCATATCGTTCCAATTCCACGAGTCCGATAGCCGCCTGAATGTCC
The DNA here is from genome assembly GCA_046303175.1 of Flavobacteriales bacterium. Classification (GTDB taxonomy): domain Bacteria; phylum Bacteroidota; class Bacteroidia; order Flavobacteriales_D; family Sanyastnellaceae; genus JAIBBG01. The sequence goes on along the minus strand of JBKCGW010000458.1, from coordinate 586 downwards.
GTCATGTTGCACTTATATCCGGCTTCCACAATATCATAACGCCACTGGCCTGCCTGGGTTTTGGTAAGTGCATCCTTCGTTTGACCATGCAGAGCAGAGATGTTGATGGACTTCCATACCTCATCATTATCGAATGGCGCCGGCAAATTCAAGGTAATGGCTCCACCCTCAGCGGTGGTCAAGTTCTTCACGGCGTGAAAAGAGAATCCCATGACGTCGGCTTGTCCACCTACTTTATGACCTTTATACGTCGCACCAAAACTGTGAGCAGCATCCGAGATAACGAGTATGCGGCCGAGTTGATTCTGGCGGTCATTTGCGGCCTGAAACCTTGATTTGACTTCCGGACGATTCACCATTTCCATGATAAAATCGTAATCGCAGGGCATTCCTCCAATGTCGACCGGCATAATTACCTTGGTGGCCGACGTGATGTGTTTTTCAATTTGGTTAGCATCGATGGTGAACTTCCCTTTTTCTACATCCACCATTACAGGCTTTGCACCCACGTGAAGAACGATGTTGGCAGTTGCCGAATAGGTGTAAGCAGGCACGATGACTTCATCGCCGGGGCCAACACCATACC
>JBKCGW010000457.1:0-2232 GCA_046303175.1 Flavobacteriales bacterium | reverse complement strand
ACGAGCGAATAACCGGCAAATGTCAGCCATATGCCATTCCATACTTTCTCGCCATTGTGCGTGAAGTAAGAATCGATGACCCAACCGCTGATGGTGCTACCCAAAAAGGCCCCTACTCCGTTGGTCATCATCATAAACAATCCTTGCGCGCGGGAACGAATCGACGCGTCGGCATTCGACTCCACAAAGAGCGACCCCGAAATGTTGAAGAAATCGAAAGCCATTCCATACACGATGCACGACAAAACAATCATCCAAAGACCACCTGCCGGATCGCCATAGGCCAGCAAGCCGAAACGTAAAACCCATGCAAGCATCGACATGAGCATAACCTGCTTGATTCCAAAACGCTTGAGGAAAAACGGAATCGTGAGGATGAACAAAGTTTCGGAAATCTGCGATATCGACATGATGATGGTCGAGTACTTCACTACCAACGAATCGGCATATTCAGGGAATCGCTTGAAGTCATCCAAAAACGAATCGCCATACATATTGGTGAGCTGCAACGCTGCTCCCAAAAACATAGAGAAGATGAAGAACAAGGCCATTCGGTAATTGGCCAACAAGCGAAATGCACCGAAACCCAATTGATCGAGCCACGATGCATCCTTCTCCATACTGCGTTGAGGTTTGCATGCCGGTAATGTGAATGAGTAGATCCCCAAGCCAATCGCAGCCACAGCCGCAATGATAAACTGATTGGCGTTGGCCTTGCTGCCCGTAATATTCGTAACCCACATCGCCACGATGAATCCAATCGTTCCCCACACGCGGATAGGCGGAAATGCCTTCACCACATCATAACCACCATCTTTCAGAAGCCGAAAACTGATGGAGTTCGATAGTGAAATGGTGGGCATGTAGCAAATCATGGCCGCGAAAATGACATAGTAAAGCGAATCCGGATCATCCACACCGGGCACCATGAAAAGGATCAATCCATAAAGTATATGAAGGATACCATACAAGCGCTCAGCATTCATCCAGCGGTCGGCAATAATGCCCGTCAACGCAGGCATGAAAAGCGACGACAAAGCCAGGGTACTGAAAATGGCTCCAAACTGAGCTCCTGTCCAACCCTTCGCGTTGAAGCAGTATGTACCGATGGTAATAAGCCATGCTCCCCAAACGAAGAATTGCATGAAGCCGAGGGCGGTGAGGCGGAATCTTATCATAATTACGAATTACGAATTACGGATTACGGATTACGGATGTAGGAATGAGCGTCTTAAGTTAAAGCTAATCCGTCATCCGTAATCCGTCATCCGTAATCAATTTTATCTAACAAGCTTCTTATACTTAATACGATGCGGCGTGGTATCTCCCAGTCTCTTCTTTTTATTCTCTTCATACTCGCTGAAGTCACCTTCGAAGTAATACACCTGTGAGTCACCTTCGAATGCTAATATGTGAGTACAAATACGATCGAGGAACCAGCGGTCGTGGCTGATGACTACCGCGCAACCCGCAAAGTTCTGGATACCTTCCTCCAACGCTCGCAACGTGTTCACATCAATATCGTTCGTTGGCTCATCGAGCAACAACACGTTAGCTTCGGTCTTCAATGTCATGGCCAAGTGCAAGCGATTGCGCTCTCCTCCGGAAAGTACGCCGCACTTCTTCTGCTGGTCGGCGCCCTGGAAGTTGAACTTGCTGCAGTAGGCACGTGAGTTAATGGTCTGCCCACCTACTTCAATCACTTCATTGCCTCCGCTGATAACTTCATACACGCTTTTCTCGAGATCAATCTCTTTGTGACGCTGATCCACGTAACCAATCTTCACAGTCTCCCCGATGCGAATCGTTCCTTCATCCGGAGTCTCTTCGTTCATGATCATGCGGAAGAGCGTGGTCTTACCGGCACCGTTTGGACCGATGATTCCAACAATACCTGCAGGTGGTAGCTTGAATGACAGATGATCTATGAGCAAGCGATCTTCGAAGCCTTTCGTAACACCGGTGAATTCGATAACGTCGTTTCCGAGACGAGGACCGTTCGGAATCGGAATCTCCAACTTGGCTTCCTTCTGCTTTTCTCCCTCGCTCATCATTCGATCGTAGTTCTGCAAACGAGCTTTGTTCTTGGCATGGCGACCTTTTGGATTGGTGCGCACCCACTCCAACTCGCGCTCGAGTATTTTGCGGCGCTTGCTCTCTTGCTTCTCTTCTTGTGCGAGTCGCGTCGGGTTGTGTTAAACCCAAGAATAATATTTTACTTGTTAAGGGATA
>JBKCGW010000456.1:0-2831 GCA_046303175.1 Flavobacteriales bacterium | reverse complement strand
CTTTGGCGCAGATCGTTGTACCACGTTTGGCGCACAATCCATTCCTTGTCGCGCTGCAATGTGGTCTCGAAGCTTTCGAGTGCTTCGGCTAATGAGAGTTTGTTGGCCGCATACATGTCCATACGGTCTAAATGACTTGTTATGAAATCTGCAATTGCGCTTGGAAGCTTGACTCTCTGAGTGCTTCGATGGAAAACAAATGCTAGTTCAGTGCTCTCCGCAGTGCGTGAAATTTCGCGCACGCTTACTCCTTGCCAAATCAAATAGAAGCCTGGTGTTTCAATAGGGTCGGGCAAATTGTTTTTGATAGCATTTACAATCGTGAGCGGATGCACTCGCGGCTTCTGAACTTTGAACGAAAAGAACTTCTGCAGCGGGAGGTTAAAACCGTGTCCGTGCATGTAGTTGTATAACGCCTTCTTCAATCCTTCACTATACTGCTCATGATTGGCTCCTTGCGGATCTTCATGGTACAAGTCGTTGTTCGCGAAGCCTTTGAATTCCGGACCTGTACGAATTACTCTATACTTATCCGGGTTCAATCCCACAGGACTGTGCGCGGTCATGGCAAACTGATGCCAGTGCGCACTGTGCAGCAATCCTTGCTCGAAAAGCATGCGCACGATTTCCAAGGAGTCGATGGTTTCCTGGTCGGTTTGTGTGGGGAAGCCATACATCAAATAAGCGTGCACCAAAATACCTGAATCGCGAAACCCTTTGCATACGCGAGCAACCTGATCGATGGTTACTCCTTTTTCCATCAGCTCGAGCAAGCGCGGGCTTGCCACTTCCAATCCGCCTGTTACCGCAATGCATCCCGATGCTGCCAGCAGCTTGCACAAATCGGGCGTGAAGGTTTTTTCGAATCTTATATTTCCCCACCAACTTACTTGCAATCCGCGACGCAATATTTCCAACGCCATATCGCGCAATGCAAGGGGTGGAGCGGCTTCATCGACCAAGTGAAAACCGGTTTCGCCGGTTTCGGCAATGAGTTGCTCCATCTTGTCGACCAGCGCCGTTGCAGGCGATTGTTCGAAGCGTGAGATATAGTCGAGCGAGATGTCACAGAAGCTGCACTTCTTCCAATAGCAACCGTGCGCAACGGTTAGCTTGTTCCAGCGACCATCGTTCCACAAGCGGTGCATGGGGTTGGGCATATCGATTACCGACAAGTATTCTTTTAAACGCAATCCCTCATAGGTGGGTGCCGGCAATTGCTTGTGGCTGTAGTCACCCCCGATGCGGTTGTTCTTGTAGGTTACTGTTTCATTTTCGCGGATGAAGGTTCGGATGTATTGTGCTGGTTTGTCCGCATTACGAAGGTTGTCGAAGAGTGCCATTAAAGGACCTTCGCCATCGTCGAGTGTGATATAGTCGATGTAGTTGAATACGCGCGGATCATATAGGTCGCGCAGTTCGGTGTTTGGATAACCACCGCCCATGGCTATAGGCACATTGGGGTGGTGTTGCTTGACCCACTGCGCGCATTTGAGAGCGCCGTATAAGTTGCCTCCGAAGGGCACAGTGAATCCAACGAAATCAGGCACCTCGCTTGCGAAATATCCACTCAGTTCACTCAGCAGCAACTCATCGAAGTAGTTGTTGGGTGCCTGCAGTGCTTCTTCGATGGGATCGAAGCTCACGGCAGTGCGCGCAATGCGTTCGGCGTATTTGGAAAAACCGAAGTGCGGACCGACCGTCGCTTGAATGAGATCGGCTACGTCTTCAAGGTACATCGTGCATTTGTAGCGCGCCTTGTCTTGCACACCGATGTGTCCGAAGAACCACTCCAAATCGTCGATCGTTTTGAAGCGATTTCCCTGCGGTAAATAATCGGAGTTCGCAATGCGATAGGCGAACGAGTAGTTTTTGTTCTGCAGAAAATCGATGACCGTATCGATGGTCGCTTCATACGCATCGCGACGGAGCAATGTGTCGCTCAAGTGTTGCGGCAGGTTGAAGTTTCCTTGTTCAATAGCATCAAACAACAGCTTGAAACCCTCGCGGTTGAACACGCGCAGCACCAAATCCAATCCCAAATCGCCTTGTCTGAAAGCGATGCCCTGCTGCTTTAGCAACCCGCACAGATACGCCGTTGCCGGGTAGGGCGTGTTGAGCTGTGTGAGAGGCGGGATGAGTAGGAGTGGGCGCACGGGGCGAAGATACGAAGGGAGTGGGTACTGGGGAGTGAGTACTGGGGAGTAGGTACCGGGTACGGTTGCGGTGATGCTTCACACGTAGGTGGTTAGTGCCAAGGCGGGTGGTGTGTGTGGCGCGTACAACCCATCCCCCGGCCCCATCCCAAAAGGGAAGGGGGAACCTCCGCTCGAAAGTTTTGCATTTAAAAATTTAGGATTCGTTGACCTTGCTTTTGAACATCCTTAGAACCGCGCGAAGGGCATTCCCCTGCCCTTAGGGAAGGGGCCAGGGGATGGGTTGTAAGCCCAACACCTCATCCTAGCTTTGGCACCCTCGCAATGCACGAAAAATTGCGACGTGACCGTACTTAGTACTTTGTAATTCGTACTTCCAACTATGCGCCACTTCTTAATATCTTCGCTCAAAACATAACCACCATGCGCTTTTCAATCCTCATCATTCTCACATTGTTCAGTGTTCTTTTGAATGCACAAGCCCCCGCGCTCATACCATACCAAGCGGTTGCGCGTGATGCAGCCGGACAGGCGCTGAACAATGCCACCATCAATGCGCGTTTTACGATTCATGACGGCGCTGCGACAGGCGCTGTGGTGTGGCAGGAATTACAAACCGTAACAACCACTACACTGGGTTTATTTACCGCTCAGTTAGGTAGCAGTGTGCCACTC
>JBKCGW010000455.1:0-53892 GCA_046303175.1 Flavobacteriales bacterium | reverse complement strand
CACGCTGCTCTCTGCCGACTATTCGCAAGTTGAACTGCGCATCATTGCGGCCCTCAGCAACGATGAAAACATGTGTGAGGCGTTTCTGCATGGTGAAGACATTCACAGAGCCACCGCTGCGAAGGTTTTTGAAGTGCCTCTCGAAGAAGTGAACAAAGACATGCGTTCGAAAGCAAAGGCCGTGAACTTTGGAATTATCTACGGACAAGGTGCCTTCGGACTTGCTCAGAACTTGGGTATTCCACGCGGGGAAGCCAAAGCGATTATCGACGCGTACTTCACTCAGTTTGCTCAGTTAAAAAACTTCCAGCACGAAACAATAGAATTTGCAAGGAAGAACGGATACATCGAAACCCTCTTGGGTCGTCGTCGCTATTTGGCCGATATCAATTCAGCGAACGCCGTGGTACGCGGCTTTGCAGAACGCAACGCCATCAACGCGCCCATTCAAGGCTCTGCTGCCGACATCATCAAAGTCGCCATGGTCAATCTGGATAAGGAAATGAAAAAACGCAACCTGAAATCGCGCATGCTATTGCAAGTGCACGATGAATTAGTCTTCGACGCACATCGATCGGAAGTGGAAGAGTTAAAGGAGTTGGTTCGCGAGAAAATGAGCGGTGCCGTTGCGATGCGCGTGCCGCTGGTTGTCGACATGAATACGGGCGACAATTGGTTGGAAGCGCATTGATGCCTGCGTATATTCGCACCCGAAATTTTTGCACCCATAGCTCAGACGGTTAGAGCAACTGACTCATAATCAGTGGGTCCCTGGTTCGATCCCAGGTGGGTGCACTAAGCATGAAAGGCCTCGCTATTGCGGGGCTTTTTCAGTGAAGCCCTTCGGGCTTCGGAGTTGCTTTTAGTATAAGGCCGGCGTAAAGTGTTGGAGGCTTACACCCCTAGTTGCACTAGGGGTAAATAAGAGTGAAGCCCTTTCGGGCTTCGGGGGCACTGATGAAGGTTTTTTATTCGTTGAAGGAATAGTTTATTGAAGTGCTATTGCGATGTGAACAGCGCGTTTTGTCCGCGCGTACTTCCTTTTTTACATGATTGAAATATTCCGCTTGGGCATATATGCCAATCGCAATGGAAAATGAACTTAAGCAGAGCATGTTTCATTTGCTGTATGAGCACGTACACGCAGATACTCTATCAGGTAGTCTTCAGCACAAAGTATCGTGAGAAGACACTTACTAAGCCGGGCCGTGAAGAACTGTTTCAGTACATATGGGGAATACTGTCGGATAGACGATGTCACTTGCATCGCATCAATGCGGTGGAAGATCATATACACATCGTCTTTTCTTTACATCAGTCCGTCGCCCTGGCTCAGCTAGTACAAGATATCAAGGTAGCCAGCTCGAAATACATCAAGCAAAAGGGGTTGTTTCCAAAATTCACCTCCTGGCAAATTGGATACGGCGCCTTTACTTATTCAGTAGAATCAAGGAAAAATCTCATTCGATACGTCAAGAATCAGGAGGCTCATCACGCTCGCAAGAATTTTGAAAAGGAGTACACTCAAATGCTAAGACAGCAGAAGGTTCAGTTCGATGAGAAGTACTTGTTTGAGGGAGAAAACAACTGAACACATTACGTTCAACTCCGGAAATAAATCCCGTATTCCACGGCGCTATACCCCGAAGCCCGAAGGGCTTCACTGTGTATTCCACTTGGCAGAGCAGCGGTGATAACTTCCGAAGCCCGAAGGGCTTCACTATAAGTTACCCCTAGCGCAGCTAGGGGTTGAGCCCTCCAACTTACCACACGAGCCCTCGACTAAAAGCCGAAGCCCGAAGGGCTTCACTCTTATTTCATCCGAGCGAAGCTCGGAGGCAGCACTCACACACTCAACATTTTCTCACCTCTCTCCTTCATAACCCCTATCGGTCGCGCGAAAGCACCCAAACCGAATTCGTGCATACGCTGCTCGAGTGATGAAGCAGCTTCCTCCGGAACGGCTATCAATAAACCTCCACTCGTCTGCGGATCACACATAACAAGTAACTGCGGGAGCGTAAGCTGATTTATGTTAGAGGCGTAATGAGCATAGTTCTTCATTGTCATATCCGGATAGATATGCGCTGCGACATACGAATCCAAGAAGGGATACACCGGTACTGATGCAAAATCAATTTGCGCGCTCAATCCACTGCCCTCGCACATTTCGAGTAAATGCCCTGCCAAACCGAAACCGGTTACATCCGTCATCGCATGCACTTCCACAGTTTCAGCCAACTTTTCGCCGAGCTTGTTGAGTGTGCTCATGTAACTAACACATGCCTCCAGGTGAGCGTCGTCTTGAAGTTGACCTCGCTTCATGGCCGCGGTCACAATGCCATTGCCCAGCGGTTTCGTGAGGTACAACACATCGCCAACGCGTGCACTGCTATTACGCACCAAATTCGACTTCGTTACCCTGCCATTTACTGCCAAACCGAATATGGGTTCAGCGCTTTCAATGCTATGACCACCGGCCAAGGGAATACCTGCCATACGACAAATGAAGCGCGCTCCTTCCAGCACTTCACGTGCCTTTGAAGCAGGCAACTTCTCAATGGGCCATCCCAATATGGCAAGCGCCATCATCGGCGAACCACCCATTGCATACACATCACTCAATGCATTCGCAGCAGCAATTTTTCCGAACGAGTATGCATCGTCCACCATGGGCATAAAAAAATCGGTGGTTGCAATCAAGCCTTCAGCGCCACTCCATTGCATAACGGCCGCATCATCGGCGGTTTCATTTCCTACCCACAACCGCTCATCGGTCGGTAGCACATCGCTGCATTCCAGAATGTCCTTCAGCACCGAAGGCGAAATTTTACATCCGCAACCGGAACCTTTGCTGTGTTGAGTAAGTTTTATGGGCTCTGTCATTTGGTATCAGTGCGGTTGCAAAAGCAATAGTTCACGCGCAATTTCTGCCGCTGTTTCGTTTTTCACTTGTAAAATCCTCTCGTATCTTCCCTTTCTCTCATTTATCGAATGCTCGTAGTTGCGGTCGTAATAATCCAAGAGTGGCAGAACCCAACCCATGCTATCGCCCGCCTCCAACGCATCCACACTCGCTTTCACACGATCGCCTCCCATGCGCTTGGTGATGCTCTTAGTTTTTTCTATGAGCAGCTCCTTATCGAAGGCACCATATTCTTTCAATATGCGCCGCGCTCTTCCTTCCAATGAACGATCAATTGATATCAATCCGGCCTTACTTGCCTGATCAAAAAAAGGATCCGGTATACGAAGTCGGCCAATGAACCGACTCTCATTCTCCATCCAAATTCTTTTTGCGCCTTTGCAATTACTTAGTTCCCACGCAAGCGTATTCTCAAAAAACTCTTGTGTTGGTTGATTAGGCAAACCAAGTCCTCCAAACGCAGAGCCGCGATGATTTACCAGCGCCTCCAAGTCAATGATTGACTCTTTGTATTTCCGGAGTTCATGCAGAATTTCCGTCTTACCCGCACCTGTCTTCCCCGAAAGAACCATCAACGGCCATGGATGCTCAAATTGATTGAGGCACCACCTGCGAAATTGCTTGTAGCCTCCTTCGAGTAAATAGACTTTTAATCCAACCGAATTGAGAAGCCATGCCATCGTATTGCTTCGCATTCCGCCGCGCCAGCAGTACAAGCAAACTGTATTGTCTTTGGCCATCGAACGCGCTGCTTCGATGTAATCAATAAACTTATGTCCTACCAGTCGATACCCCAAACGAACAGCAGCCTCGTGGCCTTCGTTCTTGTAGGTGATTCCCACTTCGTGACGCTCTTCATCGTTGAGCAAAGGCAAATTGAAGGCACCCGGAATGTGACCATCAAGAAACTCCTTCGGGCTTCGCGCATCAAATACAGGAGTGCCGCGTTTGACTTCTTCTATGAAAGATTCTATGGTTGTAGTGTTGATCATGTGTTACATACCATCACCATCGAGTAAATTTCCAAGGCCGCCGAGAATACCGCCCTCTTCCTTCCTTCCTCCCGGCGCTGCATATGAGCTGATACGCGATGCTAAGCGCGAAATAGGTAAGGTCTGCAACCACACGGTACCGGGTCCGCGCAACGTAGCGAAGAAAAATCCTTCACCGCCAAACAACGTGTTCTTCACTCCGCCCACAAACTGAATATCTTAGTCAATCGTTTGCGTGTAAGCAACGACACAACCGGTATCTATCTTTAATACTTCACCGGGCCGCCGATCTCTCTTCATGATATGACCACCGGCGTGGCAGAATGCCATTCCATCACCTTCAATTTTTTGCATGATGAATCCTTCACCACCGAATAAACCGGTTCCGAGCTTTCGCTGAAACTCAATGCCAATCGACACTCCCTTTGCTGCGCATAAAAAGGAGTCTTTCTGACAAACAATTTTGCCATTCAATTGCTGAAGATCCAGTGCAATTATTTTCCCGGGATAAGGTGAAGCAAACGCCACTTTCGCCTTGCCAATGCCTTGATGCGTGAAGGTGGTCATGAATAAACTCTCACCGGTGAGCAAGCGCTTACCTGCTCCCATCAACTTGCTGAAAAATCCACCTGCTTGCTGGCTTCCATCGCCGAAGACAGTTTCCATTTGCACACCGTCATCCATGTACATGAAAGCGCCTGATTCTGCCACCACGGTTTCTTGTGGATCTAATTCTATTTCTACACATTGCATCTCCTCGCCGAAAATGCGGTAGTCTATTTCGTGATTGGTTCTCATGTGGTTGTTCTATTTTAAGCAAATGTAGGGATGTAGGATAGCAGGAGTGTAGGACAATCGGATTTGGTTCGATTACAAAATGCATTAAAACACCGGTGGATTTTTACTTTCCGGTGTCACAGGATTTGCTAAACCCAATCTAGAATAAAGGAACACATTCCCAAAAAATCGGAAGTTGAACTTCTCATGACATTCACCGCCAAATACATAAGGTGACTCGTTTATTTTTGTTGCAATATGAATAAAAGCAACGACCCTCAATCGCTCGATACTGCGAATCGCATCAAACAAGCAGCGCGTGAGGTATTCTTATCTCAAGGCCCTCACAATGCGCGAACGTGGGAAATTGCCAATGCGGCAGGGCTCAACCCGGCGCTTATCAATTACTATTTCCGCAACAAAGACAAGCTCTTTCAGATAGTAATGCTCGAGGAATTGGGACGGTTTTTACAAACCATTGTGCCGATTGTGTCTGACCGCACGACGTTGCTTGAAAGAAAGATTGAGTTGTTGGTAGAGCGCTACTTTGCAATGGCAGACCAAGGGCCACACCTGCCCATGTTCATTCTGAATGAAATGTTTAAAGGACATTCCGGTCTCAAGAATCAAATCAAAAAGCAGCGCAACATGCTTCACCGCTCAGAGATGGCAGATCAACTGCATAAAGCCATCAAAGCAGGTAAATACAGAAACGTTTCATTCTCGGAGGTCATCATCAACGTTATCGGCTTAAACATTTTTCCAATCATAGCTGCGCCCGCTATGCAAATCATGGGTGGATTAACGGATGAAGAATATACCCGCATGCTTCAAGTCCGCAGACAGAAGGTGTATGAGTGGGTGTTGTATATGTTGAAATGAGTCTCTGTGTTGATGTTTTTAACCACAGAGGACACGGAGGGCACAGAGAAACTTGTGGTTGTATGAAATATTAAAACCTAAATGGTGCATGCTTCTACTCCGTGTTCTCCATCCTCTCTGTGTTGATGTTTTTAACCACAGAGGACACGGAGGGCACAGAGAAAAATTCTCTTACCAACGCGTTCGGGGTGTTATTTGCCGCTCGTACCAAAACAAAAAACCCCGCAAACTGAACGTTTACAGGGTTTTCACCGCTCCTCAGCCTGGGCTCGAACCAGGGACCACATGATTAACAGTCATGTGCTCTAACCAGCTGAGCTACTGAGGAATCTTCCATTGAACGCCGCTTTCGGAACTCAAAAGAAACTACCTCCCTCGCTTTAGCTATCCCGGATAAACCGAGACTAAAACACCGATTTCAAAAGGGTCTTTCTGAAAAGGGCTGCAATATTACAACTTATCCCTCAAACCACAATATCTTCGCGCAAATTTTTTTTCTATGGCCAGTCTTGTTGCAGTAGGCACCGTTGCCTTCGATTCTATTGAAACCCCTTTCGCGAAGCAAGATCGCGTTATTGGTGGTGCAGCTACTTACATCACCTTGTGCGCATCGCACTTCGTGAATGCTTCCGGCCTGGTGTCGGTGGTGGGCGACGACTTCCCGCAATCCATGCTCGATGAAATGACCAAGCGCGGTATCGATCAAGGCGGACTGCAAATCAAGCAGGGCGAAAAGTCGTTCTACTGGTCGGGCAAATACCACTACGACATGAACTCGCGCGACACACTAGTCACTGATCTCAACGTGCTGGCATCCTTCGACCCAGTGGTTCCCGAGGCCTACAAAAACTGCGACTTCCTGATGCTCGGAAACTTGGCCCCTGCCGTTCAAATGCGCGTAATAGAGCAATTGAACGAACGCCCGAAACTCGTGGTCATGGACACCATGAACTTCTGGATGGACATCGCTTGGGACGACCTCATGCAGGTGATTGCTAAAGTAGATGTGCTTACTATCAATGACGAAGAGGCGCGTCAATTGGCCAAGGAACACTCATTGGTAAAAGCCGCTAAGAAAATCCTAGAACTAGGTCCGAAATACCTCATCATCAAAAAAGGCGAACACGGTGCATTGCTGTTCGACAAAAACAACGTGTTCTTCGCGCCGGCGTTGCCGCTCGAGGAAGTAGTTGACCCACCAGGTGCAGGCGATACGTTCGCAGGTGGCTTTATCGGTTACCTCGCACAAACAGAAAACATCTCGTTCGAAAACATGAAGCGCGCCATCATCGTTGGCTCTGCCATGGCTTCCTTCACATGCGAAAAATTTGGTCCTGATCGTCTGCTCGAAATCACCAAGGAAGAGATTCACGAACGCATTGAACAGTTCGTTCAGCTCACCGAGTTTGAAATCGAGTTGGTGTAGGTTTTTTGCAGAGGCGCAGAGAATGCTGTTCTATTTGTCCGCGCCTCAAAATATCTTCGAAACAATCAGTTTTTCACGATACGAACGCGACCCATTTTATCCCCGTAATTCACTTCCAGTATGTAGGTAGAGGCGGGTAACATTTCTGTATCCAATTGATACTGCTCTCCGGTCAACATTCCCTGCGCAACCAGCATACCCCGCGGCTCATAAAGCTTGTAAGAAATTAGCTTATCCGAATCATGAATTAATCGCATAACAATTTTATCGTTGAACGGATTGGGATAAATCTCAATATCCTGTTCATTAAGTCGAATTTCATGGGAATACAAACCAACCTCTACCACTAATACATCAGTATAGATGCAGCCATCTGCCAGTTGCACGGTTACCTGAACCGATGAATTGAAGTCAGTGCCCCACTGCACTTCGATATAATTCGAGTTCTGACCGGTAAGAACATTACCCCCTGACACCTCCCAATTGTAGATAGCGCCTGTTATACTCGGCAAAGAATAAACACTTACCGCAAACGGATCTGCAACTACAGGACCCAGAATTTCAGGATCATAACTAGCGTCCGCAACCAATTCAGCCTCTGCAAAGTCACTGCAACCTAGCGCATCCGTGACGGTCACGCCATATGTGCCTGCTACAAGATTCGGTAATAATGTTTGGTCCATCAACCCATTGCTCCACTCAATGTTAAATGGCGGAGTGCCTTGTATAACAACCACCTCTGCACTTCCATCGGGGCTGCTGCCGCAGGATGGATTGATGATTATCGTTGCCAATTCTACCCCAAGGGGCTCAATTACTTCAGCAACAGAATTGGCCGTGCAACCTTGCGCGTCCTGAATCGCCAACGAGTAGTTCCCTGCCGATAAATTTCCTACGCTTTGAGAAGAAGATCCGTTGCTCCATTCATAACTGTAGGGAGATGTGCCCCCAAGCACAACTGCTTCGATGGAGCCGGTTTCGGTGAGGCATGAGGTGTTTGTAACGGATAGCTCCACAACAAGCGGATTGGGTTGAGTCAGTGTGTATTGCTGAGATGCCTGACACCCTTGCGCATCCACAATCACAAGCGTATATGTTCCGGCAATTAGGTTTGTCAGCTGCGTGCCTGAACCTCCATTACTCCAAACATAAGTATAGGGCAGAGCACCTCCGTTTACTACTGATGTTATCAAACCCGTATTCTGTGCAAAACAAGCCGGTGAAGTTCCTAATAATAATACCGCCGGAGCATTTTGATTATTCACTATTGCAACGGTTTCTTCGGTGCAACCTCCCGAGGAAACTACCACAGAATAGATACCTGCCGATAAACCGGTAATCTGTTGTGTGGTTTGACCAGTGTTCCATAAATAGCTTACTGGTTCCGTAGCATCGCTAACCACAACAATTGCAGAACCGTTATTCTGTAAGCATGAGGCTTGAGAAGTATTGGCCGTTATACTGAATGCATTGGTTGATTCTTCAATCTCTACTAATTCCAGCGCCACACATCCGGAGGCGTCCATAACTTGGACAATGTATGTTCCTGCGGATAAATTAGTAACGGATGAAGACGTATTTATAGGCGTGGTATTCCACGCATACGAATAAGGGCCTGTTCCCCCGGAAACCTGCACGGTTGCGCTGCCATCATCACCCCCTTCGCATGCGGGGCTTGAGGTGGCGGCAGCAATTACTAATTCATCAGGATCTGAAAGGGCGAACGAAAGAGTCTCTGTACATCCAACCGCATCCATAATAGATACACTATATGCACCCGCAACTAGCCCACTACGCTGCATTCCTGTTTCTCCTATACCCCATTCAACTGAAAACGGCCCTGTATTGCCTGTAACCATCAATGAAATCGAACCATCAGAGTCACCTGTGCATGTGGGTGAAACAACATTATTGCTAACCGTAAAGCCCGAACAGCCCGGGTCAATGGATTCTCCCTCACACCCACAGTCTGTTTGGAAAACATCATTTATTGTAGACGAATTATTATCGTTGCAAGGATTCCCCGGAATGATACAAGTACCATCATTAAATTGAGCCTGCGGATTATAATTACATGCAATCGGGTTTGTACAACCGGAAAAAACATTGCCACAAATAGCTGATACCTCTAGTGTATAGCTTCCTGTTGAATAGGGCAACTCCAGCGGAACACCAACAAAGATTGCATTGACAACAATATCTACATTGAGAACATAACTGCCGCTCTGATTAGGCACGCCATAAATAGTAATGCAATGCTGCTCGCCTGCATTGTATAAGCAGCCCGTAATATCACAATCCCAATCAAAACCATAGCCCGACGCCGCAATACCATCGATACTTAAGCCTGCGATTTGAAAGCTCTGAACAAGGACGCCAGCATATTCAGGTGCCAGTGTTCCTAAATCCGTCGGAACTAAGAAGTATACCGATTGCAAATAGGGCTCACCCACACAGCCATCGCTTATTGCAGCACCTTGCGCGGGATATATGTATTCCCCCGCTTGTGTGAAGTTGTATCCAAATGGATTACAATTATTCGATCCGGCACAAACACAGTTGTCCTGATACACATCACCGAACGTATTGCTATTGCCGTCGTTACAAGGGCTGCCGGGATGGAAACAGGTTCCGTCATCAGCTCCTGCATTCGGATCGTAATTGCACGCATTCACATCCGTGCAACCTCCTGTATATCCCTGACAGTTGCAATTCGATTGTATGACATCCCCAACTGTGTTGTTATTTCCATCATTGCACGCAGAGCCAACGAAAAAACAACTACCATCATCAATGGTTGCCGATGGCCAATAATTGCATGCCTGCACATTGGTGCAGCCAAATTGCCCCGTCTCTTCAACCACCCTGAAAAAGGTATATTCTTCATAGAACCCATAATCCCCCGCATAATTCCAAATAGTACTATATAACGCATTGGTTGATGAATAAGACGTCAACAAAACAGAACCGTCTTGAGCACCCCAAATGGACCCATTGAGTCCATCGCCATACGCGTCGTATGCAACAAAGCGATAACAGCCAAGTGCCGGTAATTCTATGTATTCGGTAATACTCGATCCGTCAGGATTAGCGTTTGAGTATTGCTCTGATGCAACCGCTGTATTTTGCTCATTGAATATCGCCCAAGAAAACTCCTCCGGCCAATTGTCAAACTCAATGTCTAATCGAAGACTCTGTGTCGAATTGCCTGCAAATACAATTGATTCCGTTATTGAATTATTTTGTGCATTGCCGTCAGAAGAAATGATGGTCACATTCAGAAGTTCAGACTGACTAATCGGTAAAACACCCAGGTTTACACTTGCAATTTGATAAGTACTAAGGTTACCATTCCACGTATACTGTGATGAAGCTGAGCCAAGTTCAATTTGAAAAGTGCACGATGTAAGTGGCAACAATCCATTATTCTGTAGCAAAACAATCACCTCCAATTCATCGCAAGCGCTGCTTAGACCCTCATAATTTACAATTGCCGGGTCAACATTCGTGAAGGCAGGTGGAGGACAATCAGAAACAGTTGCATAAAGGTCCACAGCATCAATTTGTCCAACCTCTGTGACGAAGCGATTTGGACATACTCGATATACCGTTGGGAAATAGGCTATTTCGTAATTCTGATTGATTTGATCTGCCTGAACAGTCAGAAGATTGGCCATTGGATATTGAATGGGTATTCCTGATGGATTCAACCAATTTCCTTGAGTGCTTGATCCCGTGCCTACCATGTCTTGCTCTGTGGTGGTTCCGTCAGTTTCAATCCAAATGACCATTGCATCATCCGTTGTTGAACTGAGCACCCCCGGCGCACCAAAAGGACCATGCTCTGTATATAAATCGCCCATAGCACCGCTCGTATGATAGGACCACCCTGGGCCGTTCCATGTAGCGTCAAAAACCAAAAAAACCGTGTAATCTTGATCTAAATAAGAATAGAGATTATGATTAGTTCCGAATTGATCAGTAACGGTGAAATCAGCGCCAATTGAGCCGTTCGCTAGTTGCGCGGTTATAGCTGACGATGTTAACAACCAAAAAAAGAGAATGGTAATATGCTTCATAACGGACGTGTCTGAAATTGATATTTGCAATATCCTACAGTCCTAACCAGGCATACTTACGTTGTGCAGTCCATTTCCGACAGATAAATGTTAACAGCAAACCGTGATTTCTTCAGCTCCTAAAAGCTAAAATAAATTCACAAATACAGGTCGAATTGCTATCGCACCACTGAAAACGACATCTGTTCTCCTTCGGCAAATACTAAGCGATACAATCCAACTCCCAAATTACTGACACCAACCGTCGTTCGTGCGTTTGTGATTATACCCCTCAACACCTCCCGCCCGGCAACATCGTAGACTGAAAACGTTGACCCCGTTAGCAAAGTGCGCTCGAATACAATGAAATCCTGGGCAGGATTGGGATATAGCTTCAAGGCAATGGACCCTTCCAACACTCCTCCTAACACCACCTCAAAGCCTGCCGATAATGTCGATTCGCAAATATCTTCAATTGCAATGCACGTGTAGATGCCATTTTCCGTAGCGACATAGCTATTACCTGTTGCGCCTGAGATTTCTTCGCCGTTCAAATACCATTGGTGACCTGAAGCTTCATCGGTCAGAAGAAGCTGACCATCTGAGGTTACACCGCCATCCACGATGATTGGCGTAGAAACAGAAACCAACTCAACTTGGGCCATCGCTGAATTTGAACAACCATTGTCATTCAAAACCACAATCGAATACTCGCCACCTTCTGCGACCTCAATGGCGGTGCCGAATTCTCCTTCGATTGGCTGACCGCTAGAATACCATGTGTATTGAACATCTGCTTCAGCTATAGCCTCAAACAACAAGGTCTGACCATCGCATAGGTTAATGGTACCGTTCGGTATTAAATCAAGCGTAGGAATATCGAAAGCCTGCACACTAAGGAGTTGTGAAATGGCCACACAACCCTCCGGATTCGCAACTTGCACTGAAAATTCGCCAACCTCGGTTATTTCAAGCACATTGCTATCCTCACCTGCCAGTTCAGTTTCCCCGTTGTACCAGGTATATGCGTTACCGCCTGCCACCTCGACCCTCACGGTATCCTCCTGACCACACAACACCGCTGATCCTTCATCCAGAAGAAACTCAACAGATGGCAATGGAAATACTTCTACAAAAAGCGGGTTCGAATTAGAGCGACATCCGCTGTCATCCGTTACCTGAGCTATATACTGACCTTCCGTGAAGGTGGTTAATACCGAGGAGTTCGAGCCCTCCATAGCAGACTCATTGTTAAACCATTGTATGGTTCCTACACCTGTTGCAACAAACAAAGTAACCGACTGACCCTCGCAAACACCTGTATTTCCCGCTGACTCAACAACAATCGATTGCTCGGTTAATACTTCCAAGTTGAGCGAGCTTGTAAGCGAACCACATCCCGTAAGTGTATTCAGTACCTCTGCATGATACTCGCCTGCCCCACTGGCATAATAAGTACTTGAACCCGTTTCGACAAAAGTTTCATTGTAATACCAGGTCAATACCTCACCCGGTTCCAATGCCGCCAATATCGCCAGACTGTCACCCGAGCAAATCAATGGGCTCGATTCCCAAACTAAACTCACCTCGGGAATGGGATCAAACGTTACCTGCACAGGAAGAGATGAACTAGCACAAACCGATGTCTCGTTGCCAATTACGACATAACTACCCGGAAGAGATGCGTTTAAAGTGGCATTAGTCGCGCCATCCATTGGCTCACCGTTGCGATACCATTGCCATTGTGCATTACCTCCTGTTGCCTGGAGCAATACAGAATCTCCATCGCATGCGGTCGTGCCCTGCGGACTCAAAATTTCCGCGTTAAGTGGCGATTCAAGTATAACTTCCACGGGCGCCGATTCGAGCTGACAGAGCAATGAAACCCCTACAACCGAATATATACCGGGCTGATTGGCTACGAATGTGTTGGTAGTAGCGCCATTGATAGGTTCGCCGTTGCGCAACCAACTTATTTCGCTTGCACCGATAATTGTAGCAGTAAGAGTAACCGGCTCACCACAGCCAACCACAGGGCTGGGCTGGTCGATTGCAACACTCAAACCCACTTCTCCGGTTTCGACCCTATCATTCATTTCCAGTGCTGCAGCATGCTGAGCATGTATCGCATCGGCTGAGGCACACAACAAGAACACCAAAAGAATCGATTGAATTTTCATATCAGCAAAATAAGGTCTATTTGAGCGATTGACCATCTATATTCAACTACTTCTTGCTTCAACGATACCCTCACCATTCGTAATTAATAATCCGAAATCAAAAAGGGCCGCCTCGCGGCAGCCCCTTTGAATATTCATGTTTGCAGGTTTGCAATTAGAACAACCAACCCAAACGAAGGGTTGACTGGAAGTTTGGACCCCATCCAGATGACTTGGTTGGGCTAGTGCCATCAACTGAATTTGGGTCACCAGGACCGATGATGGTCTGGTACTCAATTGCAGTATTCTCAGCATTCCAAGTAGCTTGGTAGAAATCAATATCACCTGCTCCTGTCAAAGGATCGTACTGAATACCGCTGTATTTCCATGCGTCTTCGTTGCTTGCAGTAGTTTCACGATCCTTGTAAGAAGTGTTGTGGAAACCGAGGTTGATTTCAGCACCGAGGTAGAAATTATCAGCGAAGTAGAAGTCAACACCCGCAAGAGCGTTCAAGCCAAAAGTGCTAGAACCATTCTTCACGCTCATGTCCCATGTCTGCCAGTTTTCAGGCTTCGATTGGTCGTCGGCGTTGTTAGCGTTGTGGAACTCGCGAGTAAGTGTAGAACTCTCCATGGCATACATCAACTCAGCACCAACGTAGGGTGACAAACGATCTGTGCCAGGGAAGTGCATTTCGTATCCGGGACGGATAGCGAAGTTGAACGACTGATGAGTTTGGTTCAACTCAGGAAGAATAACTACAGCACCATCAGAACCTTCTTCTGAAGACTGCTGAGAGTATACCTCATTGTGGTTTGTACCGCCAATGTTGAAACCAACGCGAATAGCGCTGCTTTCGCTGTTGAACATACGGAAACGAACACCGTTCATGCCGATTGGTGAACCTCCGAATGGATTGAACTCCACTTCAAGGTTCTTTTCGCCACCTTGAAACTTCTGTGCTTGTGCACCTACCACAGTGGTGGCTACCAGTGCGATGAACAAAACTACTTTTTTCATATAATTGAATTTTGGATTTGTACAGACAAACATCCGATGAATTGATTCACTCGGACACACAAAAACTCGAGTTTATCAACAATCGGGTTGTGAATTTGTTAATAACCTCAAAATCACTCAACAGTAACGCTCTTAGCGAGGTTTCGAGGCTGGTCTACGTTGCATCCTCGCATAACGGCTACGTGGTATGAGAGCAACTGAAGGGGTATAACCGATACAATCGGCACCAAACTATCATCCGTTTTGGGTATTTCGATTGAATGGTCAGCCAATTCACTAACTGTCTTATCGCCCGCTGTAACAATCGCGATAATTTTCCCCTTACGCGCTTTTACTTCTTGTATGTTGCTCACTACCTTCTCGTATGAGTGGCCCTGAGTCGCAATTACAAAGACCGGCATCTCCTCATCTATTAGAGCAATTGGCCCGTGCTTCATTTCAGCAGCCGGATATCCTTCAGCGTGTATGTAAGAGATTTCCTTCAACTTCAAGGCTCCCTCGAGAGCTACCGGGAAACTATAACCACGGCCCAAATACAAAGCGTTTCGATGGTCTTTGTATATATCGGCTATTGACTCGACCAGTGCATTGGTCTTGAGTACTTCTTCTACTTTATCCGGAATGGTAGTGAGTTCAGCCATCAATCGATGCAGTCGCTCCTTGCTAATGGTTCCTCGCTTATCAGCAACCGATAACGCTATCAAATACAGCACTGCAACCTGTGCTGTAAACGCTTTGGTGGATGCCACTCCAATTTCCGGTCCTGCGTGCGTATAAGCGCCGGAATGAGTTGCACGGGAAATGGTTGAACCCACCACGTTGCAAACTCCAAAAATGAAAGCCCCCTTTTCCTTGGCCAATTCTATGGCGGCCAGCGTATCCGCAGTCTCTCCGGATTGCGAAATCGCAATCACAATGTCACCCGGTTGAATAATAGGATCACGATATCTGAACTCGGATGCATACTCCACCTCCGTTGGTATGCGCGCAAACTCCTCAAAGAGATATTCAGCAACCAACCCGGCATGCCATGAAGTACCACATGCGACTATGATAATCCTATTCGCATTCATCCATATTTCCTCGTGGCGATCAATTCCACTCATTTTGAGCATGCCATGATTCAAGTTGAGTCGACCACGAATAGAGTCATAAATCGATCGTGGTTGCTCATGAATTTCCTTCAACATGAAGGAGTCATAGCCGCCCTTCTCTATGGCTTCGAGCTTCATCTCAAGCTCTTGTATATATGGATCCTTTTGTTGATTTTGGATAGTTACAATTTTCAGCCCGGCACCACGATCAATCGAAGCAACTTCCTCGTCTTCAAGATACACAACATTCTTGGTGTACTCAATAAATGGAGTAGCGTCTGAGGCGATGAAGTAATCACCCTCGGCACCAATGCCTATTACCAGTGGACTTGATTTCTTGGCACACACCAACCGATCGGGGAATCTGCGGTCCATAACCACGATTGCATAAGCACCCACTACCTCGCACAATGCCACTCGCACTGCTTCGAACAAATCGTGACCTGTTTTGGCCATGATGTCTTCAATAAAATGTACCAAAACCTCAGTATCGGTATCGCTCTTGAAGATGTGGCCCTGTCCAATAAGTGCTTCCTTGAGAGTAGCATAATTTTCAATGATTCCATTGTGAATGAGAGCCAAATTGCCGTCACCCGAAAGGTGTGGGTGCGCATTCACATCATTGGGAACCCCGTGTGTAGCCCAGCGTGTATGACCAATTCCAATGGTGCCATCCACATCCTTCTCTTTCACGAGCAACTCGAGGTCGGCCACTTTTCCCTTGCACTTGTATTGATTGAACGCCTGGTTCTCAATCATTGCAACTCCCGCACTGTCGTAACCGCGATATTCCAGACGCTTTAGGCCTTTTATTAAAATGGGATATGCTTGCTGACTCCCGATAAATCCTACTATTCCACACATGGTTGATAAGGTATAAGTCCTAACAAAGGTAGATGAATTAACTACTAATAACTGTATGTGATAACAAGTCGCGCATTTCGCGTTTTATCCTCATTGTACGAAGGCCCACGCAAAAGCGACCTCCGTATTCCAAGCGAATTATAAGCCCCCGCCACACGCGGGCTTGCTACCATTAGTAATTCCGTACTTTCAATTTCGCCGGCTAGAATGCTCTGCACATGCGTGGTGACGTTAAATCGATAATAGCCCGGCTCCTTGCGAAAGTTCCCCCCTGCATTGCGGCCATAATCAGCTGTAAGGGCATACACATCAGGTAATTTCTCGTACACCACGTTCACACTATCCAATTCATCAAAGCGGGTTTCTGTATCATAAGGCACCACCAGTTCTGCCTTGTTGATAATTGCAGCCCCCGGCAAATCTCTCATCCAATGCACATCGGCCAAATTCACACGCACTCGGGTGCCGCCACCACCTTGCAAATAAGCAACCTGCTGGCTCTGCAATGGTGCAGCAGCCGATAATGATTGCAACTCGCTTCCGAAGTACTGATGTTCAACAACCGAATATGCTTCACACGACGACGTGTATTTAAAAGTGTAAGAACCAATGTTCATTCGATTATCTCCCGGATAGCGATAATACACCGTGATTGAGGAGTTGATGGTTGCGAAACTCACCACTCTGCCGTCCATTGTACTGGCGCTAATTACCAAACCATGGAAGTAATTGGCAAACGAATCGAAGTCGGTGAGCGCCGTATCTTGAGCCAAGAGATATTGTCCAAGCGTTGGCTCAAGCTTTAGGGTTAAATATTCGATAGATCCTGTTGAAAGGGCAGAAGCGTATTCCGATCGCGTTAGTTGTGTTTCCTGTCCGCTCAGTACCAGATTTTGCAATTCTCGTTGGGGCAAGTCGTTGTTGTAATACGCCGAATCCAGGTAGATAGGCTCCATCAATCGCTGCACCTGAAAATACATCGGGGCATTGTTGCCGTAGGCCTCCGGCTGATAGGCAAGTTTCAAATCAACTGCAAATACTTCCGGGTTAGCCGGCAATGTGTCGGCCGATGCATCAGGTGCAAACTGCATCACCCCTCTGCATTTCACTGAACCAAACTGTTCATCGACGTAGTTGCCCACCAGTATATTGGCAAATAAATCGGTACGAAGGGAATCGACGCGCTCAGTCCCCATTTCAAGCTGAAAGGAGTCGGTGACTGCCGCAAACAACAAATCGTCCCCCGGCTGTATGCTCTCCCCCAAACTCTCATCGGGACGTGTACAACCCGCAAAAACAAAGAGTGAGAAAACGAGAAAAAGCCCCAATTGCTTGAGGCTTTCAATACTATAAAGGGGATGGTAATTCTGCTTAATCAACGAGCTCTGTCTTTCCCAACACAATAGAATCATAGAATTCATCGGTAGCACTTAGCTGATCCAATTCATTGTAAGGCTTCACCATCGGCAAATCGATGCTGTTGCAATACGTCTCGAGCGAAGGTAATGTGCCCGGCTCAGCCATGATGGCACCATCCGAATGTTGAAGGGCCAACTTTGTGAGGTTTTCGTAAGTCGGATTCTTCAAATTTTCCATCTGATCCAACCCGATTCCGTCGAAAGAAATCTTTTGAGCAATCTTACTATCAAGCTTCCCGTCAAAAGAATCTGCATACACCGAAGTAACTACCTTGGTGTCGGCAAAATGAGGGTCGCGCTTGTACAATTGCTTAACATACAGCGGCATAAGAGATGTGAACCAACCGTGGCAGTGGATGACATCGGGAGCCCATCCTAGTTTTTTAACAGTCTCAAGAACTCCCTTCGTAAAGAAAATCATGCGCATGTCGTTGTCGGGAAACATGTTGTTATCCTCGTCTTGGAAAAACGCCTTGCGATGAAAAAACTCTTGGTTGTCAATGAAATACACCTGCAATCTGATTTGCGGGATACTTGCCACCTTGATAATCAAAGGGTGGTCTGTATCGTCAATAATCAAATTCATCCCGCTCAAACGAATCACTTCATGCAATTGATGACGGCGCTCGTTGATTTTACCATACCGGGGCATAAAAATCCGGGTTTCTTTTCCGCCCTCGTGGACGGCTTGTGGAAGTGAGCGACTCTGCTGAGCTATAGGGGTTTCCGGTGTAAAGGGAAGGATTTCCTGAGAGACGTATAAAATCTTTGTTTTGTTACTCATGCTGTAATTATGGTTGCCGTAAGCGTTTGCAAAGATAGTAACAAAATTTCCTCAGATATTCCAAAGAATTACATTTGGCACCTCACATTTTTTGATAAAACCGTGTCACTCGCTGTATTCGAACATATTAACCAAATTCACAGTTGGGTGATTTCTCAACGGGCTCTCGGGTTAACCGTTGGCTTTGTACCTACGATGGGGGCGTTGCACGCCGGTCATCAATCCTTAGTCAAACGTGCATTGCTGGATTGTGACCGAGTGGTTGTTTCGATTTTCGTCAACCCCACTCAGTTCAACAATGCCGATGACCTGCTCAAATACCCACGCACGCTGGCCAACGACATTGAATTACTGAAACAGTCCGACTGCCATGCTGTTTTTTGTCCGGCTATTTCGGAAATGTATCTCGAAAGTGAAAAAACAACTCATTGGGATTTCGGGCTGCTGAGCACAAGTCTGGAGGGCCATTTCAGGCCCGGGCATTTCGACGGGGTTCTGACCATCGTCAAGAAGCTGTTTCTCGCAGTGGCTCCCGACAAAGCATTCTTTGGGGAAAAGGACTTCCAACAGCTGGCACTTATTCAGAAAATGACCTTGGAAGAAAAGCTTCCCGTTCAAGTAGTGGCTTGTCCAACCGTACGCGAAGCTTCCGGATTGGCTATGAGTAGCCGAAATGCGCGACTTACACCACAACAACACAATATCGCGCTGAATATCAGCCGCGTACTCCTCGCTGCAGCCGGCATGGGGCGTTCTGTGCATCCAAAAGAATTAGAAGAATGGGCAACAAACCAACTGAAGTCAGTTGAAGGGTTGCGTTTGGAGTACTGCGCCCTGGTGAATGCCGCCCGATTCGATATACCTACTCATTGGACGGAGGAGGATTGTGTATTGCTGGTTGCTGCTTTTGTAGGGGAAATTCGCCTCATCGATAACGTTATCGTTTCACAATAACAGCGAAGTAGCAAGCACGTGTGTATATTTGACGCCCCAACTAGGGAAAAAAATCAATCGACATGGGAAAATTTGGTGTTACTGAAATCGTACTAATACTAGCTGTTGTGCTCCTGTTTTTTGGTGGTAAAAAAATTCCGGAGTTGATGCGTGGACTCGGACGCGGAGTGAAAGAGTTCAAAGACGCCAGCAAAGGCGACGGCTCTGAGACCACTCCGGAAAAAACCGAAACCAAGTAAGGTTAGCGGCGTAGAAGTCGTGATGCAGTTCTCCAATACGCAGAGAGCTGTTGATAACCTAGAGCAGTCAGTGTCGGATTTTCAATTATCCTCCACAATTTGTGCTCTTTAATTATGTTTGAATGAAGCGGACCTTCCACCAAAAGGAATAGTGTCTCTTCTGAAAAACTATAAATCGGGAAATCATGAATAAATACGCACTCTTTGTTTTGTTTTTTGCTGCTTCGCTTGCAGGCGCAGCAATGCCGGTTAGCGATACGATACCGCCGCTTGCCATTCGTCCCGACAATCCCGAGTTAGCTGAAATAGACAACATCCTGGTAGCAGGATATCTCAATCATTATTGCTTCAGTTCTGATGAATGCCTCTTGAATGCTTTCGGATATTCACCCGAAGCCGTTCCTTCTTTCACCCCTGATGTAGTGGCAGCCCGAATGGCCGTTCTCGACAGAAACACTCCTTTTAATTTGGTGTACAACAACACCGTGCAGGGCTTTATCGATCTCTACGCCGTCCGCCGAAGAGACATCTCTAAAAAAGTCCTTGGAATGTCAGAGTTGTATTTCCCTATGTTCGAAGAATACTTAGCCAAATACGACATTCCGCTTGAAATGAAATACCTGGCCATTGTTGAATCCGCCCTGAATCCTGTGGCTATTTCACGAGCTGGTGCCGGAGGTTTGTGGCAATTCATGGTGGGAACCGGTAAAATGTATGGATTGGACGTTACCAGCTATCAAGACGAGCGTTTCGATCCGTATAAGTCCACCGATGCAGCATGCCGCTACCTGAAGTCGCTTTACAAAACATTTGGTGATTGGCAATTGGCCTTGGCAGCCTACAACAGCGGTCCCGGCAATGTAAATAAGGCCATTCGCAGAGCAGGCGGCAAGCGCGACTTCTGGGCAATCAAATCATTCCTTCCAAAAGAAACCCAAGGCTACGTTCCAGCATTCATAGCGGTTAACTATGTGATGAGCTACGCCGCTGAATACAATATCTATCCGGCAAAGCCTCCGATTACCTTCTTTGAAACCGATACTATCGGCGTTTCCAAGCGCATTGATTTTCAGGCTCTGTCGAAAATCATCGATATGCCTGTTGAGAACATCGCTTTCCTCAACGGAACCTACAAGCTGAAAGAAGTACCGGCCAACGGACATAAACATTACCTGATTCTGCCGGTTTCCAAAGTAGGGTTATTCATGGCCAATGAAGAGTTGGTTTATGGCCAGAGTGAAATAAAAATTGCTGAGCCGGAATTAGTGGCGAGCACACAAAACGCACCGGAAGGACAAGCGGGTAAAGTAGTTTGGGAAACCACTTGGAAATCGCATAAGGTGAAGAAAGGAGAGTCGCTGGGGTCTATCTCGGATAAATACAACGTAAGCTTGGCCGACCTCCGAAAGTGGAATAAAATCAAGAACTCTCGCATTGTTCCGGGTCAGAACCTGAAGGTTCAAACCAAAACAAAAAAGGTGATTTACGAAGAAAAGACATCTCCCGATGCCACCGCCAAACCCAATGAGCCTGTTGCAACCAACAGCGAATCAGGGGAAGAGGAAAACTATCAGCAATCGACCGAGAAGCAGCCAACAAAGGCGGTAGCTGAAACTACCCCTAAAACAACTGCTGCGAAAGCAGAACCCGCTAAATACAAATACTACACGATTCAAAAAGGTGATACACTAACGAAAATAGCAAACGCCAAAGGTGTTTCGGTGAATGACATCAAACACCTCAACAAAGGGCTGAAAGAAAACAAGCTCGCCGTTGGACAGAAAATAAAAATCAAGCAGATATAACAGAAAGCCGCCCTCGGGCGGCTTTTTTGTAACCCTTCCACAAGGTTTCCTCGTATACCCACGCATTCATGCTCACGTTGCGTCATATTATGCTCACTTGCTGCTTGTGGTGTTCCGTAATAACTTACGCTCAAACACCTTTGCAGATTGCTGAACAGCACTACGAATCGGGTCGATACGACCAGGCAATTGCCGCAGCAGCCGTAGCCATCGGTGGTGACGATGCGCCAAGTGCTTATTACTGCCGCGCAAATGCCCACCACAAATTGGGACACTTCACAGAAGCACTCGACGATTATGATCGCGCCCGCATTAACGGATACAGCAACGATGAGCTCTATCTGCATCGCGGAATTTGTAAGGTCTCATTAATGATGTATGAATCAGCGCGAATCGATTTGATGCACTTTCTCGAGTATCACTCCGATGATGCACGCTCGTACTATTGGCTAGCTACCATCGAGTACATGAACATGGAAAACAAATCGAGCCTGCGCTACCTCGATGAAGCGCTTGCAATTGACACGGCCTATGCAGATGCGTATTATTTGCGAGCCGCCAATATGGCCGAATTGAACAAAACCAATCTCGCGCTTGAAGATTTTCAAAGCGCACTAGCATACAACCCCCGCTTGATGCGTGCTAAATTTCACATGGCTGTGTTGCTTATTGGCATGGGTCAGTATGAACATGCCCTGGAATTACTTTCAGAATTACGTCTCGAAAACATCGACTTCATTTCGGAGGTACTCTATTACCGCGGTGAAGTACTTTACTACATGCACGACTTGGATGGTGCCTGCAGTGATTGGAACGAAAGCTCGCAACTCGGCGATCGCGATGCGCAGCACAACCACAAACGCGTATGTGCCGACAAAGGCAAACTCAAAAACAAGAAGCGAACCTACTTCCAGTTCTAATCGAACTCATTCCACGCCGGCCAGTCGATTACGACCTCCCAATTTGCTCGCACCTGAATGTTACCTTGATACTGGTGATTCCGCTCGGTCCTCTGCATTGGGTTAATTATCATAGGATCAAAATGACCATTACCGTTGCTGTCTTCCAGCAAAACCGCTGTGTAGTCACCGGGCACTAACTGATCAATCTCCCACTCCGTTTCTGATACCCGCTTCTTTTCATAAACAACCTGCTTCGTGCGGTCCAGTAATTGAAAAACATGCGGCGAATTCTTCACCGCGGATGGAACTTTAAAACGAAGTGAGCCCAACTCTTTCGCCTCATGCACTGCAAACGAAAACTTAAGTGTGTCGTTTACTGCACCACAATCATCGGTAATAGCTCCCGGCAATAGCAACACCCTACAATTCGAGCCTGGGGACTTATCAAACAACAGCCTGCAAGTCGCTACATCGTGAAGCAAGCCGGTGCACATAACCTCCATGCTGTCCAGATAACAGCGTATTTGCGTTGAATCCACAACTGATATCGGACGCGGTGATTCAACCGATATGGCATCGTTCGCACGCAACTTCGGTAAGGAAGTATATTTTAAACGAAATCGCTCATTGTCCGAACGCAACGATTCAATCCTCAGTGTATCGACCACGCTACCCCCGCAAGAAACCTCGATATCTGCCCTTTTTGAGCAGCCTTTGTAAACTGAAGCGAAAACAGAATCTGCAGTATTCCATTGCACGATAGAGTCACCGGACAAACTGCGAACGCGCACATCCGCCATCCATTTTTCAACCTTCCACTTCACCACTCCCGCTGAGTCAACCTTATAATCAAAACCCCTTACCAACGTGTCGTTTGGACTGCTCAAATTCAACGCATAAAAAAGAGAATCTTGGCCCTCCATCACTTGCACGCCCTCCATCCAATCTATCGACTCACCCAATTCAAAATGATTGTTACCATTCTCATCACTTAACGCGCAAAGCACATAACTACCCTGGCGTAAATACTTAAAGCGGAACAACCCTTTTTCATCGGTTCGGGCAAAGTAGGCAGGCTGTACTTCAGAAGAAAAAACATGACTTAATGAGTCGAACAGCAACACCTTTGTGCCGGACATCATCTTATCTGACAGCGCATCGCGCACAGTGCCCGCGCATTCCAGGGAGTCCAGCTGATTGCCTGTCGAGAACACATAGGTAACGTCGCGGAGAATATTTGATTCATTCACATCCGCTATGGCATTACCAAAACCGAAAATGTAGGTTGTTTGGGGTCTGAGTGAATCTTTCCAGGAAACCTCCACACTTCTCTGACGCACTTTCACTTCAGGAGGTGAAGCGAACGGAGGCGATATGAGGAGCTCCTTCTGTAAATCGCGCAGCTGAACGTATTCATCAAAACTCAGTGTAAATCCATTCTCAGAAAAACAGAGTGTATTCGTGGGCGGTTCGGTGCCTATTATTACCGGAGGTGTCGTGTCTTTTTCTCCTCCCGAAATAGAGCGCACCTGCGCGCAACCCATGACGAACAGGGTACATAACACGGCAATAACATTCGTATTGACTTTACACATGGCACGCCTCCGCCAGGATAACTACCCATTCTTCCAGAAAGCGGGCATCCACCTCCGAGAAATCGTTGTGCACGTCACTATCGATATCGAGAACGCCCATCACTTCACCTTTACTATTCTTAACCGGTACCACAATTTCAGACTTCGATAACGCACTGCAGGCGATGTGTCCGGGAAACGCTTCAACATCGGGAACAACGATGGTTTTGCGTTGCATCCAAGCTGTTCCGCAAACTCCCTTTCCCTTGGCTATTCGGGTACAAGCAATGGGCCCTTGAAACGGCCCCAACACCAATTCTTCGCTCTTTACCCAGTAAAAGCCCACCCAGTGAAAGCCAAACGCCTCGTGAACCAGCGCTGCGAAATTGGCGGCATTGGCAACTAAGTCACTTTCTCCGGAAAGAAGACTCTTCAATTGTCCGGTGAGCTGTTGATACTTTTCATCTCTATCAACACCGGCGGGTATGTGCAACGCTTCGGCCACGGGTGCTAAATTAGGAGTTAGCGTTGAATTCAATTGAAAAAAGTGTGTTGTGTGTAGCGCGCTCACACATCTATATTTGAACCGCAACTGCAGGAATTGTTTTTTACCTAAAAAACAGATCGAAATTCAATAATAATTTCAATCGGATGCATAAGCATCCACCAACGAAAACACTATGTCAAGTACATCCTTTGCTGCACGCCACATTGGTCCACGTGCGCACGAAATGAAACACATGCTCAACACCATCGGTGTTTCAAGCCTCGAACAACTCATCGACGAAACAGTGCCTTCAGGCATTCGCAGCGCACAACCTCTCGCCATTGGTGAAGGTCTTGCAGAGCATGAGTTTCTGCAATTGATGCGCAGCAAAGCAGCAAAAAATAAAGTAAACAAGAGCTACATTGGATTAGGATATCACCCCACGCTGGTGCCTACCGTCATATTGCGTAATGTGCTTGAAAACCCGGGATGGTATACTGCCTACACACCTTATCAAGCAGAAATAGCTCAAGGAAGATTAGAGGCGCTACTCAACTTCCAAACGATGGTTACCGATCTTACCGCACTTCCCATTGCCAATGCATCGTTGCTCGATGAAGGTACCGCTGCAGCTGAGGCAATGATTCTTTTCTTCCACAGCCTTTCAAAAGAAAAAGAACAAGCAGGTGCCAATCGCTTCTTTGTAGATAACGAAGTGTTCCCGCAAACGATTGATGTGTTGCGTGGTCGTGCGAAACACCTGAAGATAGAGTTGGTGTTTGGTGATTACGCCACTGCCTCATTCGACAATAGCTACATCGGTGGATTGGTACAATACCCCAACAACAGCGGTCAAATCAACGATTATAAGTCGTTTGCAGATCGCATGCACGCCGTGGGTGGCCACGTAGCATGCGCCGCCGATATCATGTCGCTCACGCTCATTACACCTCCCGGTGAATGGGGTGCCGACATCTGTTTCGGTAACTCGCAACGCTTTGGTGTTCCCATGGGTTTCGGTGGTCCGCACGCCGCGTTCTTCTGTGCGAAGGATGAATTCAAGCGCAACATGCCCGGTCGTATCATCGGCGTTTCAAAAGATCGCCACGGCAATATGGCGTTGCGCATGTCGCTTCAAACGCGCGAGCAACACATTCGCCGCGAGAAAGCCACTAGCAACATATGCACAGCTCAAGCACTTTTGGCCGTAATGGCGTCGTCTTACGGTGTTTACCATGGACCCGATGGCTTGAAGACCATAGCGCGTGCCGTTCACTCCAAAGCACTGCAAATCGCAGGTGCTCTCGGATCGAATCAGGTCAACACTCATTTCTTCGATACGCTCAAAATCAAAGTAAACAACACCGCTGAAGTACGCAGCAAAGCAGAAGCAGCAGGTGTAAACTTCCGATACTATGCCGATGGTCACGTAGGGGTTTCAGTGAATGAAGCCATGAGCGCTGCTGATGTGCACGAGGTAATCTCCTTGCTGGGTTCAACTCCGGCTGCTGCAACATCGGATGCAATGAAGGGATTTGAGCGCACGAGCGATTTCATGACGCACCCGGTATTCAATTCACACCGAAGCGAAACCGAAATGCTTCGTTATTTGAAAAAGCTCGAAAACAAAGATTTGTCGCTTGCACATGCCATGATTGCGCTTGGCTCATGCACTATGAAGCTCAACGCTACAAGTGAAATGATGCCGCTCACATGGCCTGAGTTTTCTGATATTCACCCCTTCGCTCCGGCTGAACAAGCTGCGGGTTATGCCGAAATCATCAGCGAATTGCACGACGACTTGTGCAAATGCACCGGCTTCAGCGGCATGTCGTTGCAACCCAATTCCGGAGCCCAAGGAGAGCTTGCTGGTCTGCTCGTAATCATGGCATACCATGAAAACCGCGGCGATCATCACCGCAACATTTGCCTCATCCCAAGTTCAGCACACGGAACCAATCCGGCTTCGGCTGTAATGGCCGGTTTGCAGGTTGTAGTGGTAAAATGCGACGAGAATGGTAACGTGGATGTGGTGGATCTCGCCTCAAAAGCAGAACAACACAAAGACAACCTGGCTGCATTGATGGTGACTTACCCAAGCACGCACGGCGTGTTTGAAGAAGCTATCAAAGACATCACACGAATAGTGCACGACAACGGCGGCTTGGTGTATATGGATGGTGCCAACATGAACGCTCAGGTTGGATTGACCTCCCCTGGAAATATCGGTGCCGATGTGTGTCACCTCAACCTGCATAAAACTTTCGCAATCCCACACGGTGGCGGCGGCCCCGGTATGGGCCCTATTGGTGTGAACGACAAGCTCGTTCCTTTTTTGCCGGGCAATGTGCACATTAAAACCGGTGGTCCTCAAGCCATCAACGGTGTTTCAAGTGCTCCGTTCGGAAGCGCACTGATCCTGCTTATCTCCTATGGCTATATCAAAATGCTCGGCGGACAAGGTGTTACCGATGCAACGCGATATGCTATACTCAATGCCAACTACATGAAAGAGCTTCTGCAAGGACACTACCCTGTTCTTTACACGGGCAACAACAATCGTGTAGCGCATGAAATGATTCTCGATTGCCGCGAATTCAAGAAAGCAGGTATAGAAGTAGAAGATATTGCCAAGCGTCTGATGGACTACGGATTTCACGCACCCACTGTATCGTTCCCGGTTGCAGGAACCGTGATGATTGAACCCACAGAAAGCGAACCGCTGAGCGAGCTTGATCGTTTTTGTGATGCGATGATCAGCATCCGCAAAGAGATTGCTCAAGTTGAAGCAGGCCTTGCCGATAAAGCCGATAATGTGCTTAAGATGGCTCCTCATACTGCTGCAGAACTTACTGCCGATAACTGGAATCACTCCTACACACGAAGCCAAGCAGCATACCCTGTAAGCAGCTTGCGCGATGTCAAGTTCTGGACTTCGGTTGGGCGCGTAGACAATGCTTTCGGCGACAGAAACCTCGTTTGTACATGCCCACCAATGGAGATGTATGAGGTTGAAAGTTGATAGTTCAAGATTGAAGGTTGTGTACTGATAGTTCAAGGTCAGTGCAAGTGATTCTTTTGGCATTCAACATTTTTATTCTGACAACAGGATATAACCTAGCTGTTGTTGAATAAAAACAACGGGCTGTTCTTAAAAATCATCGAAATTGCGAGCCGATTTAAATCGCTTGTAACGACCATGAAAAACCTTTTCTTACTAGCGCTCATTTGCTTGAGCACCCTCGCTTTCGGCCAAAACACCGATATCCGCATCAATGAGTTGGACCAGGATCAACCGGGCTCTGATACCACAGAATTCGTTGAGTTGTATGGTGCGCCTAATACTTCGCTCGATGGATTGGTGCTTGTTTTTTTCAACGGTTCAGGAGATGTTTCATATGATGTCTATGACTTGGACGGATACACTACCGACGAACTCGGGTTTTTCGTTTTGGGATCGCAACTTGTACCCAATGTCGACGCAATTCTCAATCCGAATGCACAGGGATCTATTCAAAACGGACAAGATGGAATTGCTCTTTATGTAGGCGATGCTATTGAATGGGTTCCGGGAACACCCGTTTCGAATTCCAACATTGTAGATGCCTTGGTGTATACCTCAGGCGATGGACCGGATGATGGATTGAGTGCGGCGCTAACCCCCGGACAAACAATCCTTGACATAGAAGGAAACTCACCTTTGTCATTCTCGCGCGTACCGGATGGCGGTTTGATTTCAGACCACACTTCATACATCCTTCAATTGCCCACGCCCGGTTACACCAATGTACCTGATTGCTCAGGTGCTGAGCTTCTACTTCAAAGCGGCAACCTTAATCAATGTACTGATTCTACCAACATGCCGCTTTCGCTGAGTTCTTCCAGCATGTTTGGCGACAATTACATTTTTGTACTCACCGATAGTTCTGACCTCGTGCTTGAGTGGAACGACTGGGGTTTGATTGACATGGATTTATACGCCGCCGGCACCTATCATATTTTCGGAATCTCTTACAACGGGTTGCTCGATGAGAGCACGTTGGCTGCAGGTATGCCAGTTTCAGGAGCGAGTTCTGACCTTTGCCTGGCCCTTTCGAGCAACTTTCTGGTAGTGGTGCGCGAAGACTGTGCTCTAACCGGTTGCGATGCAGGGGTGGTCACCCTTGATAATGGTTTGGCTTACATCAGCTTTTGTCAAATCAACAATCCGGGAGTAATCAATTTTACGCACACCGTGGAAGGAGTTGCAGACCAATACCGCTACTTCCTTACCAATGCAGACAATCAGATTTACCAGGAATTAAGCGTTGGATCCTATGATCTCAGCTCGCTTGGCTTCGGCGAATATCACATTTTTGGCGTTTCGTATTTCGGTAACCTTAATCCGAATACCGTTCAACCCACCGATTTGGTTTTCGACATTCAGGCCGATGGCGGCTGCGTCGCTATATCTGAAAATTATATCGATATCCGCAACATCGACTGCTTTCCTGCCGATGGATGTTCGCGTGTAATCATCTCGGAGTATATTGAAGGAAATGGCTCCAGCAAAGCGATTGAGCTTTACAACGCTACTCCTTTTCCGGTTGATCTGGACGACTACGATTTGTTTTCCTACAACAACGGTGACACTTCGTTTATCGTTCTCGACACCCCTGGGGATACTCTGCAGCCAGGCGAAACGTACGTAGTATGCAGCTCTCAAGCCGACGGAGCACTTTTAGCGTTAGCCGATAACACAACTGCATCCATGAATAATTTCAACGGTAACGATGCCATCGTGTTAGCATATCAATTAGAGGCCATCGACATTATCGGCGTTGTTGGTGATACCGTGAATGAATGGACCTTCGGACTTGCTTCTACCATGAATCAAACCTTGCGCAGGAAGTTCGAAGTAAACGCACCCAGCACCAATTGGGAACTTTCAGCGGGGCAGTGGTTGAATTATGTGAACACCGATTACAGCAACCTTGGCATGCATGAAGCGCTAGCCTGCACACAACAGCCCTATTTAACATTCAATCAGACAGCCATACAGGTGAATGAATCGGCCGGGTTTGCCAACATTGTGGTAAGTGCATACAACGTAATTAACACGACGCCTGTGACGGTCCAGCTTGTTTCTGCCTCTGCTACTGCAGGATCAGACTACACCACCACATTCCCCATTCAATTCATTTTCGATTCAAACAATACAGAAGAATCGTTCATGCTTGAAATTGTTGATGATGCTACGCAGGAGCTTTTCGAGACAATCACACTCACTATCGTGGATGTTGCCGGAAATGCAATTTTCGTCAATGAATTCATCACCATTACGATTCAAGACAACGACCAAAGTTTCCCACTGTATCCAATTGCCGAGATTACCACCACAAACTCGCTTGGCGCCCTCGATAGTTTGAACACATTCTGCGCGTTGGGCGGTATTGTGCACGGAGTTAATTTCAATCCAAGCGGCTTGGAATTCACGCTTATCGATGGTACCGATGGTATTCGCATTTTCTCTGCTAGCGACAACTTAGGCTACGTTCCGGTAGAAGGCGATAGCATTTTGGTGGAAGGACAAGTGAGTCAGTTTTTTGGCATGGCCGAATTTCTAGCCAGTTCTGTTGAAGTAATTAGCAACGGCAATCCGCTCGATATTCCCCAAACGGTGAGCACGCTCGGCGAAGAACACGAAAGCCGCATGGTAAAACTCGAGTGCGTTACCCTGGTCGATCCATCGCAGTGGGGTCAATTCGGCAGTGGGTTTGATGTAGAAGTAACGGATGGAACGAATGAAAATGTGATGCGAATTGATTTCAATAGCGACATGTTCTCAATTCCGGCACTCGAAGGTCATTTCACAGCTGTGGGTATAGGCGCTCAAATGGACGAAACATCGCCGTTCAGCGTGGGTTATAAATTCTATCCACGCTACCTGCTCGATATTTCAGAACAAGTTATAGCATCATTCACTATGCCGAATCCTGTTGAGTTTGGAAACAGCGGACAAGAGGTCGTATTCACGAATACAGGAAATATCGGCACCTACGCATGGGATTTTGGTGATGGCGCTACTAGCAACGAGCAATCTCCTTCACACACCTACACATACGACTTCCTCTCGATTACACCGCAACTTTCTGTATCACTCTCTACAACCATCGATGGTTGCACCGACACACAGACACAAACAGTCGATGCGATTTACACGCTCGGCGTTCATGAGCCGGAAGTGTCTTTCGAGGTATTCCCAAATCCTGCAGGAGACATGCTTACTATTCGAACTTCTTCTCCGGGCAGTGGCTGGAGCATACTGGATGCATCGGGTCGTATGATTCATACCAACAAAACACCTTTTGCAGGCGACATTCAATTGCCCCTCAACTCACTTGCACCCGGATCTTATTCCATTCGATTGGAATTCGGCTCAACAACAATTAGCAAGCGTTTCATTAAGTTTTAATGTATCGGATATGCACTCAAAAGCCGCCAATTGGCGGCTTTTGTTTTTTTGATGCAATCTTTTTCTTGAATTCGTAGTCTTCATGTTAGGATTTAGCAAAGAATGCTCGATTTTGCCTTGATGAATCGCTAAACCGATTATTTTCACGGCCCGACTAAGCAGTGTTGATGAGCTATTAATTCATTTAATTCTGTTGATAACGCTTTGCCAAACCAATTGAAACGCCGCGATTTTGAGTTAACCTTGACATGGTAAGCACGAACACTATTCCGGAATCACCCACGAACCGCATGTTGAAGCAACAATCACGCATTGCAGCAATATTCATTTTCCTCATTGCAGCCGCAAGCATGCAGGCGCAGTCCGTTTTAGGTGGCGGTATCACTTGGAACTGTTTAGGGGGTGATCAATACAACGTCTCATTAAATCTATACGTTGACTGCTACGGAGCAGGATCAACAGCACAATACCCCGGTTTTGTTGATATTGTGTTCGCTCCTGATGCCTCATGCGCAGGACCTTCATTCAATTCTTTCTCCGCTTCAGCGGCTAGCACCAGCACAACCGAAGTGTCCGACTTGTGTCCAACCGAACTGCTCAACAGCTCGTGCAACAATGCGGCTAGCGCAAACCTTGGTATTAAAAAAATTGTGTATGAAACGCAAGTAACATTGGCGGCCGGCTGCATTTGGTCGGCGCATTTCAATGCTCTGGATTGGAGTTTTTATTTCGAAAATGCGGATGCGGTTTTTCTTCAGGATGCTTATATCGAGTCAGAAATCAACACCGCTTCAACTGTCTGTGGTTTAAATAACATTCTACCCCAATCAGCAGGAAACTTCGTATCGTATTTCTGCTCTGCATTTGCAGAACAGCACGATGTTGAACTTGCATTGCCGGCGGGTGTGACAGCTACTTACACCTTGGGCACGCCACTTACCACCGGAGCAACTCCCAATTCTTCTATTGCCATCCCCGGTTTCAGCATACCGGCCGGCCTCAGCATCAATTCGACTACAGGTATAATAAGCTGGACTCCACCTGCGCTTCCCGCAAACTCGCCAACGCTTGTTTACATCATTCCCATCGACATCGAACTCACCGAAGGAGGCTCCTATGCCGGCACTCTGCAATATTGCTTACCCATCGCCGTGCGCGACTGCTCACTCACAGACACCGCTTTCGATCCCATTCCTGTTACATCGACCGGTACAGATGTTACTTACACCGATAGTCCAGGAGCGGCACCCGATGTGGTTTCAGTTTGCGCAGGCAATCTTCTTAGCTTCACGGTTCAGGCATCGAACCCCAATCTATCTCGCAACATCACCATTACCTATCAATTTTCTCCCGCGGCTCCGGCGCTTTCTGCAATTACCATGACGCAAAGCAGCCTAGCACCGGGTGTTGCCACCTTTGAGTTGCAAACAACACCCGGAATGGCAAGTGCTACTCCCTATACACTGCAGTTGCACGCCGAGGATGATGCATGCCCTATACCGGATGATGACGATATCGAAATCCAGATTTCGATTCTCCCCAACATCAATATAACCTCTACACCGGCAGTAATTTGCCAAGGTGACGCCTTCACGCTCACGGCAGAAGGTGCGGGTTCCGGAAACCAGTATACATGGGAAGTTTTGCCGGGCGGTGACGCTACCCCTGCACTTGCCCAAAACGTAGCCACTCAAAACGTTTCTCCCGACAGCACTACCACCTATCGCGTGAGTACGCCCTTAAATACCGGCTCATGCGCCAGTGAAGATTTCATTACTGTGGACGTATCGCTGCATCGCTTGCAACTCGACGCAATTGACGAATCGTGCGGTACTCCGGGTTCTATTGACCTTACAGCTTTCGGAACCAATTCTGCCAACCTAACCTACAACTGGGTTGCCGGAGCGGGCGGAGCCGGAATCGTTAATGGTCAGGAAGACCAAAACAACTTGCAAGGAACACTCGCCGGTGCCCTTTATACCGTTACGGTTATCGACCCGGTATCAGGCTGCGATGCCACGGGAAGCGCAACCATTGGTGAAACAGCCGGACCTGAATTTACACTTAGTGCTCCCACGATTGTTTGCGAGGGCGAGAACGCAACCGTTGAAATCGATTTTACAGCAGGATTGGCGCCTTTCGATGTTTGGATTGCAAACCCCATTGCAGGTGCTCCCGACTTGGTGGATGTTACCGACCCTTACGACTATACGACACTTATTGCCAGTAATACGACCGTGTCTGTTTTGCAAGTGCGAGATGCAAACGGTTGTGTTTCCGACCCTATAACCGTACCCCAAGATGTAACTATTAACTCGCGGGCACTTGTCACCTCATCGTTTGACGCTGTTAGTCCGCTGTGTGTGGGCGAGGCGCTCGAGCTTTTTTTAAGCCATAGTGATCCGGGAAGTTACTCCATTACCTATTCCATTGGCGGAACGAACCAACCGCCGGTGGTGGTTGCTGATAACGGAAGTATCGATGTGCCCGATCCAACAACAGCAGGATTGGTTGCCTACGATATAGAATCGGTCGCCTACACAACTGCTCCGGCCTGCCCGAGCACCGATGCAAGCAATGCTTCTGTGAACGTGAACACGAACGCGAATCCAACAGCAACACTTCCCGATAACTTCACTGCATCGGCCTGCGCTGGTAACAATGCGGTTGTACAACTTACCCTTACGGGCGATGGTCCTTGGGTGGTAGAATACACGCTGGATGGTGTTGCCCAAGCCGACCTCAACATTGCTGATAACCCCGCCAATCCCAACTACATCTTCGTTTGGAACTTGACAGCCGCAGGTGAATATTGCATCACAAGCGTAAGCGATGTCAACTGCACCAGCTCTATAACCGGTGAATGCGTAGATGTGGTTATTAACCCACTGCCAACACTGGTTTCATTCACCATCAACGGAGAAAATGCCCTTGCCAGTCCGGTGGATGTGTGCGCAGGCGACCCCATCGACATTGAAGTAGAAGTCACACCCGCAGGCAACAACTATAGCTATGAATTCATTGGCACACCTGATGTTGGCGTGAATACGTTCAATAACGAGTCCTCTTCATTTATCGAAACCATAACGGCCACGAACAACTTCAGTCTCGAATTAGATCAAGTCTATTTTACCTCAGCACCGGCCTGTTTCGATCAAGTTGATGAAACAATTGTCGTAAACATTCGCGCAGATATTCAAGTAGCACAAACCGACTTGGTGTGCGACAACGTAGGTGAAAACTACACCATTGAGTATACCATCACCGGCGGATCATCGCCTTACACAGAAGCTCCGGGTGGAGTGGGTGGTGCTTTCGCCTCCAACGTGTTTACCACCGCATCGATGCCATCCGGCGGAACCGGAGGATCGTGGACGTTCAATGATTTCTACAACTGCAATAGTGTCATCATGACCGATGCCGGCTTCACGTGTCCTACCACTACCGATGGGGGTGTTATGACCGCAAGTGCGCTGAGCATCTGTTCACCCGCCGCATCGCCTGCACAAGCTACAGCCACACAAAGCACAGCCTATACAGCCGATGCCAACGACGCCTTCATGTTTGTGTTGCATTCCAACCCTGCTGATGCGCTAGGTTCAGAAATAGCGCGCTCATGCGGTGATGCGATTTTTGGTGATGCTAATACTCCACTTTCGTTCGGAGCGATTTCGGGCGCCGGTGTTGTAGTTAGTGGAACCACTTATTACATCTCGTGTGTGGTTGGAAACAACGATGGTTCCGGTTGTGTTAATGAAACCAATCCGAATATCCAATTCTCTTCCAACACCCAATCGGTTGTTTGGTATGTTGCAGGAACCGCAACTATTTCGGCACCTTCGGGGGTTGACGCCTGCGCAGGCCAAACGGTTTCATTGGAAGTAGATTTCACCGGCAATGGCCCGTGGACATTTGTTTACAGCATCGACGGCGCGAATCAGCCATCGATTGTTGTACCCGCTTTGAACCCATACACCTTCAATGCTACACAAAGCGGAACATTTGCTGTTGAGTCGCTCACCAACAGCGCTCAAAACTGCTTAGGTACCGCATCAGGTTCTGTTGATGTTGTGATACACCCGTTACCCGCAGTAACCATCAGCACCGACGCCACTGTTTGCGGTGGGCTGACGCATTGCTTCGACGTTCAATTCACGGGAGAAGAACCGTTTTCGATGGTGGTGAACGTACCGAATGTTGCGGCGAACGAAACGGTTGCCAACCTGCTTCTGAATGATCAGTATTGCACCGACGTTCCCGGAGACTATCAGATTCTTCAGGTAACAGACAATTTCGGCTGTGTAGCCAACGTCAATGAAACATCCACCCTCAGTGTTTTTCCTGCGGTTTCTGCTTCATGGCTCAGCAACAGCGAAAGCTACTGTCCCAATGAGCCTGCAATTAATGCGAGCTTTAGCACAACCGGTGATGGACCATTTACGGTCGCACTCACAGGCCCCGACCCTGCTAATCCACCGACAATCAGCAACAACGAAATTTCCATTGACGCACCGGGCACCTATACCCTGGTTAGTATAACCGATACGCACGGTTGTGTCAACAACACCCCCGACATTTTTGAGGCCATCGAGTTGCCCGTGCCCACGGCAGATGCCGGTTCCGACGTTGCGCAGTGCTCAGGATTGCCGGTTCAGCTTGGAACACCTGCCGTGAATGGTGTTACCTATGCGTGGACACCCTCGGCCGGGATTGCAGCAGGCCAGTCAGACGAAGCCCAACCTTCTCTCACAATCAACAACTCACTCAACAGCCCCTACACTTATACACTTTCAGTTACCGATGGTGTTTGCTCCAACAGCGATGAAGTAATTGTAACGATTCATCCAAACCCAAGCATCAACGTAACGGCTTCAGATGATATACTGTGTTTCGATGCACCTAACAATGTTGCAACGCTTACCGCTGTTCCGACTGCAGGAGGCACTTACACCTACACTTGGACAGCTTCATCATCTTTCACAAGTGCAACCAACAATGCGGTTGTAGATGTTGATCCAGCAGCCAGCGAAGTTTTTGAAGTAACCGCTTCTGAAGATTTCGGTTCGATTTCCTGTAGCACCGAGGAAACCATTGCGATTGAAGTAAATGATCCCGTTGAAATCATCAACTTGGTCTATCCGCCTGATATGTGCAATGGACTTTGTATCAACGAAACATCGCAGGATATTAACTTCGATGTTCTGGGTGCCTTCAACAATGCATTTACGGCAACCATCGATGGCAATAGTGCCATTGATCCTATTTGCTTCGACGACCCGGAAAATCACACTCTGTTGGTGGTTGATGCGCAAGGATGCGAAGCTTCAGCCGATTTCACCATCAATGTGCGCGAACAGGAATACGTAATTGCCGATACTGATCAACCATACCCTTTCTGCTTCAATGAAACGGAAGGTGTGGTAGAAGGGAATAATCCGGATGCAACCCAATACATCCTGAGCGAAAACGGAACCGTTGTTTCCATTGCTGAAAATGCTCCTTTCGTTTTCTCCAACTTGGGTATTGGCACCTACGATTTAACGATCAACATTCTCCTTAACAGCGGTCAGGTTTGCTCGGCAGATACCTCTTTCACGATTGATCCAGACTCTCCTGAAATATTCATTGCAGCCAATCCACCGGCTATCCTGGGTTGTCCCAATTACCCTATTACATTCGATGCGGAGGCTAGCGGGGGCGCAGGCAATTTCACTACCTACTGGTACGGCTGTGAAGACCTCAGCACATGCCTCGTAGGAACAACGAACGAAAGCGCAAACCAAGTGCTTACTGTTTTACTTTCTCAAGACACAACCCTATTCTTCTACGCTCTTGATGCAATAGGTTGTTCTTCCGACACCATTACAGCGGTTGGAACCATTTCATCCAATGTCGCTTTATTTGTGCAAAATGGTCTTGACACCCTGCATACGTGTCAATACAACTGCGAAGAATTAACAGCATTGGCAACAGGCGGTACAGGAAACCTACTTATTGAGTGGTATGAGCTAAATGATGTGGTCGACTTAACACCCACTCTTATCGCATCACAAGACACTATTACAGAGTGCTTCCTGTTTAGCGAGATTTTCGAAATTCGAGTTACGGATGAAAACTGTCCGCTTACCAGCATTTCAGATACACTTTGGGTTACGGTGCATGACACCCCCGAGCCTATCATGGATGCCGACGAGGGAGGCAATTGCTTCCCCGACACCATTGGTTTCTACTACACTCTTCTTGATACCAACTACAACGATTTGAGCACCTGCATATGGTCACTCGGCAATGGTACTCAATTGATTTATTGCGGAGACACTTCAGTAGTCTATACAGCTCCGGGAACGTACTTCCCCTCCATCACAATTACTTCCGAGTTTGGCTGCACAGCATCCGATACACTTTCAACACCCATTACGATTCGACCTTATCCGGAAGTCGATTTCACCTGGGATCCACAACCCGTCGATATTTTGAATCGCGAGGTTCAGTTCCAGAATTTAACGGCAGGTGCCGATACCATTTACTGGAACTTCTACAATGCCGGTGAAAGCGCTCTCCCCAATCCAACCTG
Source organism: Flavobacteriales bacterium (assembly GCA_046303175.1). Lineage (GTDB taxonomy): Bacteria > Bacteroidota > Bacteroidia > Flavobacteriales_D > Sanyastnellaceae > JAIBBG01. The sequence continues at coordinate 16,502 of JBKCGW010000455.1, read as the reverse complement.
GACTTTCCCGGATATTGAATCGACCGAACCTTATCTGGTTTGTTTGACCGCAGGCAATGAGTATGGATGTTTGGACACCCTTTGCCAGGATGTATTCGTTGAGAATGTGTTGCAGGTATTTGTGCCCAATACGTTCACTCCCGACGGAGATGGTCTCAATGATGTATTCATGCCCGTTGTGAATGGAGAACTCGAAGGCAGCTACCGCTTCTGGGTTTTCAATCGATGGGGTGATGTGGTGTTTTACACGGAAGAAGTTGGCAAGGCGTGGACCGGCGGATACGATGGTGGCACCTACTACATTCAAGATGGTTACTACCTCTGGAAAATTGACGTAGATGACCTCGAGACCGGGAAGACCAAAAGCTTCGAGGGCAACGTGTTCATCGTTCGATAACACCTTTCACTTTTTTTGATCCCTCAGGCAACTTTCTTCAACCATCCCTTATCATACCCACCACGAAGAGTGCTATGACCGACCGTGAACTGGCAGAACGCTGTTTGAAAGGGGATCAATCGGCTCAGCAACTTCTTTGGAAGCGTTTTTCGGGAGTTATGTATGCTGTTTGTCGAAGGTATTTCGCTCGCGACGAAGATGCGCAGGATGCCCTACAAGAAGGGTTTATCCGCGTTTTTCGGTACCTCGATTCCTGGAAAGGTGATGGTCCATTGGGAGCGTGGATTCGCAGGATAATGGTCAATACTTCGCTGAACATGCTGAAAAGCAAAGCCGGCAAAGTGACCCATATTCCTGCCGATTCAATGGTGGACTTGTCGAGTGCGGAGATGGATGTATTGGGCAAAATGAATGAAGACGATTTGGTTCAACTCATTCAGCGAATGCCCGAGGGATACAGAACCGTGTTCAACCTTTTCGCAATTGAGGGCTATGCACATCAGGAAATAGCCTCGATGCTAGACATCAGCGAAAGTACTTCCAAAACACAATACCACAAAGCCAAGGGATGGCTAAAATCCCGCATAAACGGATTGCCCGACGACCATACAGCGAATGGATGAGCAACTAAAACATATTCTGCAATCGAAGCTGAAGGAACACTCCAGTGTTCCCCCTGAGCATGTGTGGAAACATGTTTCGGGTCAGATAGCAAGCGCTCCAACCTCCACATCGTGGTTTGCCGGCAAGTCTCTGCTTGTGATTGGAAGTTCTGTTGCTGCACTCGTTGCTGCCTTCATTTGGCTATCGGTTCAGAATCAGCCCGAGAGCAACCCATCGGCCGATGTTGCGCCATACACTGCGGATACTGCGTACTCAGTAGCGAACGCCGATACAATCGCGTCAAAGCAGAAAACTCAGGTAATTGCTGAACCCGAATCAACAACTTCGAATACGCTCGTTCTCGAATCAGAAGAGACTACAACCACTTCAGAGATTCGGAACACCATGAACCCTCTGCTTGAAGGAAAAACCGATTTGCCCGAAACTCAACAGAACCAGCCAAAGACGCCTACACAGCAAGCCAGCCCGATCGTCGATGCCCAATTAGCAGAAACTCCCGAAACAGCTGTTGAAAGACCCACCTTCAGTTCCATCGAAGCTACTTCGCAACCGCTGCTGTATTTCTTCATCCCATCGGTGACCAACGCCTCGAGCTATTCATGGAACTTCGGTGATGGAGAATCATCCACCGAAATGAGCCCTCAGCATTCATTCGACGAACCCGGCGCTTACCGCGTAACACTTACGGTGAATGCTAATGGGAAAAATGAGTTGGTTGAAAAGCGCATTGAGTGCTTCCCAACTCCTGTGCTGATAATTCCAACCATCTTCACCCCGAATGGCGACGGCAAAAACGACCGGTTCGATCCAATGGAAAGTGCCCGATTTATCGAGCTGACCGAACTACAGATTTTTGACCAAGGCGGAAACCGGGTATTTCGAGGGATTGCCTGGGATGGCTCAAGTGAAACAAACGAAAAACTACCTTCAGGTAATTATCTCTATCAAATTACAGGTCTCGATCTTCGACAAAAGGCAGTGGAAAAGAGAGGCTACATTTACCTGCAGCGATAATGTACCGATTATATTTGCAACTCGCGGTAAATGACCGCAAAACACTTTGTTCTTACCAATCCAACTTATGAAGAAATTTTTACTTTTTGGTCTGTTCACTTGGATGATGTGTGCCACCAGCGTTGCTCAAGAGCGCACACAAGAGCACTACTACACGGCTCCATTCAATGCACGTTACTCTCCGAAGATGACGGAGGAAGAGTTGTATAGTAAACCATTCCTTCAAAAAATGTCGAAGCAAGATTGGGTCCGCTTCACCAAAGACCCTCGCTTCAACGCCGATCGTGTTGCCCAACTGAAAACAGAATGGAAACGCGAAAGCCAGCAAGCACGCAAGCAGATGCGAACCAGCCAAACCTCAGGCGAATCGAACTGCTATTGGATTGAACCTACGAGCGAGTACACACACCCAAACCCGATTCAATGGCCGGGAAGTCCCGGTAACAGCACCGATAACTTCAGTGCTCCTATAAACCTGGGCTGGAACTTCAACTTCTTCGGAACGAACTACAACCAGATTGTAATCACTACCAAAGGAACTATTGTACTCGGTAACACCGGCTACATCGACTTTACACCTTCGGCGTTTCCGGACCCACTGGGCACCGAGACCAATCAACAATACAACCACATTGCAGGTTTCTGGACCGACTTCGATTTTGGGGCGAGTGGTGAAATCTACTATAACCTTACCCCGGAAGCCCTTTACATCAACTACATCGACGTAGGTTACTGGCCGAACTTCTCCGACAAAACGAATTCCTTCCAGATGATTATTACACCAGATGGCAGCAATGTCATTGGCGGTGGCAATAACGTGCAGTTCGTTTACCTCGACATGCAATGGGTGAATAGTCAAATTAGCGGTGCAACCGGCGGATGTCAAGCCAACAATAACTTCGCTGTAGTAGGAGCAGACAGATCTTCAGGCACACAGCACTATGCATTCGGTCGTTTCAATTTGTGCAACTCAACCGCATGGGATGGCCCTTATGGCGTGCAACCCAACAACCAAGATGGCGTTGATTGGCTGGATGGGCGTGTAATTGAGTTCAATACAGGTGTGACTAACTTCGTTGCCAACCAACCTCCCGTGGTAGTTGGTGAAGCGTGCGATACCATCACCATGTGCGTAGGTGAATCGTTCGATTTCAACTTGGCCTTTACAAGCCCCGAATCGAATCAGTCGACCTCCATCGCATTCACTCAAAGCTCAACAGGTTTCTCTGCAACCTCTACAACAGGAAACGCAGCAGTGCTCAACAACGCAACATTTACAGCATCGGCTTCAAACATCGGTTCCAACACGGTAACCATCACTGCAACCGATAACGGAAGTCCCGCGGCATCAACCACAGTTACCTACACGTTTTTGGTAGAAGATGTGGAAGCTCCGCCTATCGAAATTACCGGTGTACTGAACATATGCGCAGGTCAGGTTACAACGCTCACAGCAACGGATGGATTTGATTCATACAGCTGGAGCAACGGCGCATCAGGAACTTCTGCTGATGTTTCACAGCCGGGTAATATCACCGTTGTGGGAAGCTTCGGATTCTGCTCTTCAGTAGCCACTGCCTTTATTGATGTTACACCCTACTTCATTCCGCAACTCGAAGGTGGAAATATTCCTATTGAAATTTGTCCGGGTATCGACACCGTTATCTGTGTATTGGGAGACTACGCCAGCTACCAATGGCAAATTTCACCGGGCTATGATGGTGAATTCGTGCCGGGTTCTCCCCTCGATGAGGCGTGTGCTCAGGTTACAGGTAACGTAAATGGTAACTATGAAATCTTGGTAACCGATGATGCGGGTTGTCAAGGATTCAATATCAAGTTGGTTACTACCTCGCCTTCAACTCCATGCCCAACTAACGATGATAACAACGGCATTCGATGCGATGGCTTACAAGAACTCGACTTCTGCGGATACTCTGTTCCTCCGGAAGATAACCTCGTGATCTATGCGTTGAGCACTAACCAAAACGGTTGGCAAGGTTCGTTCATCAACATCTACGTTTACCCTGCAGATGGCGGCCCGGTTGAAGAGTACTTCCTCACCTCGTTCGGCGCTCTTACACTTTACGATGACATTATGATTGGCGCGGGCGATAGCGTGTCTATTGAATATTTCGCCAACGGAAACAACTTCCAAGGCAACTCGTTGTGGGTAATCAATTGCGGACAAAGTTCTCCAACCATCATTCCTGCACCGCTCACCACAGGTCTTGTGTGGTCGGGTGCTTCTTCTTGCTTTGCTACCGATTTGGAAGGAACCTGGAGCGTAGATGGTCCCGGTGGATGGGCATTCTCCGATCCTTCGCAAATGACTACTGTTTGGACACCCACACAATACGGTGTATACGAACTATGCTTTAGCAATGCCAACTGTGCCTTCGACTATTGCTACAACATCGAATATGCACAAGCACCCAGCATTAACATTACTCCGGGTCTTCCGGTAGCTTTGTGTGACGCGGAAACAGCCGAGCAATCGGTTGTGGTCAATGACCCTTCGGGCAACGGCACCATTTCATGGAACGGCCCGGGTGTTACTCCTTCAGCCGACGGACTTTCGGCTGTAATGGGACCTTACACCAATTACACCAATGCAAGCGTAACCGCCAGCATTACGAATGCATGCGGCACCTACAGTGACTCTTTCAATGTATCCTACCAGCCCGATGTGCCTGAGCCGTCATTGCAAGACTTGCCACTTTGTCAAAATGGTAGCGTTACACTCGATCCAATTCCCGCTAACCTTGATAATCCGGAATTACAATACGACTGGAACCCAGGCAACAATTCCGGATCTACGCTGAACGTAACTACACCCGGTGTTTACACTGTAATCGTTTCCAATGATTGCGACGAGTCTAATCCGGTTTCAGCAAACGTGAGCGGAGTTGTGGCAGCTACTATCACATCTGCACCTGCTGCTTCTATTTTGGAGTGCGACGACGATCAAGTAACCCTCACTGTACAATATGCTGATGCAACGAACTACAGTGCTTCATGGCAAGGTCCGGTGGACTCACAAAACGCAACCGTTGTGGCCGATCAGGACGGTGAATACTGCTATACCGTAACTGATAACTTTGGTTGTAATTCTGCTTCTACTGCGTGCATTAACGTAAATATTTCAGCAGCCCCCAATACCACTTCGGGTAGCAGCGATTTGTTAGCCTTGTGTCCACGCGAGTGTAAAAACCTGGAGGTGATTTCGGATGCCGAAGACGCGTCAGTGACCTGGACAACCAGCTGCACCGGTTTCTCCATCAACACTTCAGGCGCAGCGCTCGACTACTGTGCCGACAATGTTCCACAGAGCTGCCTTGGAGAAGTGGTAGTTCTCACCGCCAACATTACCAATGGCTGCGGCACTGCGCAAGCATCATGGCAAATACAATCCAACGCATGCGAAGTACTTATTCCAAACGTGTTTACTCCAAACGGCGCTCAAGGAAACGATACCTTCGAAATCGGCGGACTTGAAAAATACAACGGTGCTGAGTTGACAATTTTCAATCGCTGGGGCGACAAGGTGTATGAAAGCACCAACTACCGCAACGACTGGCGTGCAAATGACCTCAGCGAAGGAACCTATTGGTACATCCTCAAACTTCCCTATGGTATCAAAACCGAATACAAAGGGAACGTACAAATTTTGAGATAAGTTATTCCTTAATCCTATAAAAAAGGCTGCGCGCAATCGCAGCCTTTTTCTTTTTCTACCTTCGCTGCGATGAGTAAAGTAAAAACTGCCTTTTTCTGCCAAACCTGCGGCAATCAATCCCCCAAATGGTTGGGGAAATGTCCTGCTTGCGGCGAATGGAATACCTATGTGGAGGAAGTTGTGCAAAAGCAAGAGCCTGCTGCACCCGGTTTGCGCACTGCGCAAAAAATCAGCAAACCACGACCCATCAACGACCTTCAATCCGCGCAGCTTCCGCGTTTTCCAATTGTCGATCAGGAACTGAACCGGGTACTGGGCGGAGGTCTTGTGCCGGGTAGCCTTATCCTGTTTGGCGGCGAACCGGGTATTGGCAAAAGCACGCTCATGCTGCAGCTTGCACTCAAGCAACTCAACCTTTCCGTACTCTACGTGAGCGGTGAAGAAAGCGAAGAACAAATACGCATGAGGGCCGAACGACTGGGATTGGAGAATCCGCGTTGCCTGGTGCTTATGGAAACATCGGTTGAGAATATTCTCATGCATGCGCAAGAAATAAAACCCGACGTACTCATCATCGATTCCATCCAAACACTGTCATCGCAAAACATCGAGAGCTCCCCGGGAAGCGTTTCGCAAGTGCGCGAATGTGCCACACGCATGATGAAGTTTTCGAAAGAAACCAATACGGTGGTATTTCTCATTGGGCACATTACCAAAGAAGGAACGCTTGCGGGTCCGAAGGTGCTGGAACATATGGTAGATACCGTGCTGCAATTTGAAGGCGACAGGCACCACATCTACCGCCTCATGCGCACCACCAAGAATCGCTTCGGAAGTACCAACGAGCTGGGTATCTACGAAATGCAAGGAGCCGGTCTGCGCGAGGTAGCGAACCCTTCCGAAATACTCATCCACTCTCAAACCGAAGACCTAACAGGCTCTGCCATTGCAGCCACACTCGAAGGCGCACGACCGTTGTTGGTAGAAATACAAGCGCTCGTAAGCACAGCAGTATATGGCACACCGCAACGCAGCACCACCGGATTCGATGTGCGACGACTGAACATGCTGCTGGCCGTACTAGAAAAGAAATGCGGATTCCGTCTGGCTATGAAAGACGTGTTCCTCAACATAGCAGGAGGCATGCGATTGGAAGACCCTGCGATGGATCTAGCTGTCATTACCGCCATCCTTTCGAGCAATGCCGAAATTGCCATTCCCAAACTCACATGCTTTGCCGGTGAAGTAGGATTGAGTGGGGAAATACGTCCCGTAACTCGCATCGACTCGCGTATTCAGGAGGCCACCAAACTAGGCTTCGAAGAAATCTACGTATCGAAATACAACAAAGGACTGGAAGGATTTTCCAAAAAAATCAAGGTGATTCAAGTAGAAAAGGTGGGCGATTTATTCAGTCGGATTTTTGGGTGAGGAATTTCACTGCATCCCCGCCACCACCACTACAAACTCTCCACGCGGCTCATGGGCGCGAAAGTGCTCCAACACCTCGGTGGTTGTACCGCGCACGGTTTCTTCAAACTTCTTGCTGATTTCGCGGCTGATAGATACCTGTCGCTCCGTTCCGCAAAACTGAACCAGTTGCTCCAGCGTCTTCAACAAGCGGTGTGGGCTTTCGTAAAGCACCGTTGTAACCTCACTTGCAGCTATAGCCTTGAAGCGAGTTTCTCTTCCTTTTTTGTGTGGTAAAAATCCGATGTAATGAAACTCCTCGCAGGGTATGCCGCTCACAACGAGTGCAGGAACAAAAGCGGTCGCTCCGGGTAAACACTCAACCTCGATTCCTGCTTTGATGCACTCACGCACGAGCAAATAACCCGGATCGCTGATGGCGGGTGTTCCTGCATCGCTCACCAGCACAGCCTGCTGCATGGACTGAATATATTCTACGGTTTTGGCCACCACCGCATGCTCGTTGTTGAGGTGAAAGGAACTCATCGGTTTATCGATGCCGAAATGAACGAGTAGCTTCCTGGTTTCGCGTGTGTCTTCAGCATAGATGTGGTCACACTCCTTCAACACGCGCAATGCACGCAGCGTGATATCCTCCAAGTTGCCAATGGGAGTTGGCACCACGAAAAGCTTCAAGACAACAGAAATTATTGGTGACGACGTTCTACCAACGTACAAAAGTCGCGGACTACTGTAGAACCTTTGCTCCACTCATACTTTGTTTCCAACGACTTCAAGTATTGCATAGAATCCTCTCTCGACGATGTATTGAGCAAATCAATCGCTACCTCGTAATCTTGGTTATTGCCCTTGAACAATTCGCGAGAGAACTGAAATCGTTGGTTCAATGTGATAGCAATTTTCAAATCCGCAATTGGGGTGTGTGTATGGTGCTGCGCTACCGTTTCCTGCTGCACCATGGTGCGAGCCAACATTTCGTTCACGCTGGGTGTTGCAGGCAACGCGGCCAAATCAAAAAGCGTATTGGATATTACCGGTTCTGCAGGCTTGCTTTCGAAGGTAAACAAGGGTTCCACTTCTACTTCCTCCGATTGAGTAACTTCTGCTATAGCGTCTATCAAGGAAACTTGATTGGTAGTTTCTGTTTTGATTTCCTCCTGAGATACCGGGGTTGGCTCTGCAGAAACGATTGCTGATGCACCATGCACTGTTTCGTTGAACGCTTTGAAACGAAGCACAACCAAACGCTCATATAATTCGCGGCTTTGATCGGCAACCATATCGAGCTCTTCAACCGAAAGTTCGCCGGCCTTTAATCGCTCCATTTGCAGTTGAATGTTGTTGGCCAATTCCTGTAATCGTGGGTATTTCATAGTGTCGGTCATACTACTCAGGGGTTTATTGTCAAATCTAGAACGCAGACAAGGCGAAAAATTGGAAAAAATCTAAAGTTTTTCACGCTCTCTTTTTGGCAAACTCAACTTTACCAGATCATAACTGTGGTCGATAAGCCTGAAGAACAATCCATCGTTCACATCACTCAATGCCGACACCGTATTCCAATGCTTCTTGTTCATGTGGTACCCACCGGTTATGCCATTGTGTTGCTCGCGCAACTCTACTGCCCATTCGGGGTCGCATTTCAAATTTGCACCATCAAACTCTTCTAGGTCACACAGAGCGAACATCTTTCCTCCAACCTTGAAAGCCAAGGTGCGATTATCAAAAGGCAAATGCTCGGTAACTCCCGATTTTTGAAGACAATACTCGCGGAACGTCTGAATATCCATGATCAATCATAGGCCGCACAAGGGACGTACATTTTGTTGCCCTCTTTGCATGCTCGAATTCCTACCACAATTTCGTGGGTACTTCCTGATACGTATCGAATCTTGTTCATGGTCACATCATATGCATAACCAATCGTGACGTAACGTATCGCAGATAATTTCAAGAGGGCTGAAAAGCCATGACCTGAGCGGGCTCCAACGCCTACGTCCACCATGTCTTTAAAAGAAAGTATCAACTGCCCGTCAATGGAGGGTCGGCTCTTGCCCACATAATTAATCAAGAAAGCCGGCTTGAAGGTGAGCTCTTGTGATATTCGGGTTGCATAACCATTGGCAAACGAATAATGTCTGCGGACTTGTGTATCTGTTAGGCCATCGATAGACTTATTGTTCAGGCTGCGAACGGAAACTCCGTAAAAGCGATCGGAACGATAGAGCCACAAGCCTGCATTGAACATGGGAAATACAAAGTCGTTCACAATCCCATATATCGCTTGTTCAGCCAACTGGTCCTCGAACTTCATTTCTCCGTAATCAATGCTATACTGCGCAAAACCTAACCCCAGTCCCGTTGACAAAAAATACTTGTTTGCCAACTTCATGTGATAGGCATAATTCAAATGAACGGTTGTATAGTTGAATGGTCCTGAATCGTCGTTTTCCACGGTTGCTCCCAATCCATGAAAATGAAACTCCGATTTCTTGCCAATCTTGCCATGGATATTGGCAAAACCCGTTGTAGGTGCGCCTTCAAATCCCTTCCATTGTCTGCGCAAGCCAAACTTCAAATCGAGACAAGGGGCCGTGCCTACAACTGCCGGATTGTATTGCATGTAGTTATAGGTGAAGTAGGTAAATTGGGGCAGTTGCTGAGCCATTGCGGGCATTACCGCAAGCAAAAGCAACAAACATATCCAGTTATACCTCTTCATTTTTAATGCACAATACTGACCACCCCGGTCATAGGGGGTATAGTTACCTCGAGTGAATTCAATTCTATCACGTAATAATAAGCGCCTGTTGGAAGGTATTTTCCTTTGAAAGTGCCGTCCCACGGCTGCTCATAACCAACGGACTTAAAAACACTTTGACCCCAACGATCAAAAACCTCAATCTGACATGTTGGGAATCGTTCTATCTCACCAATATTCCATATATCGTTAAACCCATCGCTATTCGGTGAAAACGCGGTAAATATTTCAATCGGCGATCCAATCGTGAGCGAAACAACATCGGTCGCCGGACAATTGCCCACCTGGCCACTCACCTGGAATGAAGTGGTCTCCTCGGCAAATACTTCCGGGTTGAGGCTCGTTGGATCGTCGAGGTATTGACCGGGCGTCCATTGAACCGGGTAATCGTTGTCGGCTCCCTCCACTTGCAAATAGGCCGATTCGCCTAGTGCGACAGAAAGCGGATTTACACTGGCCACAATTCCAAGAGCACTGCCGCTGATAGTTACGTCGAACGCACATGGATCGGCCAAATTTCCACCTTGCGGCTCGTGATTCGACCCCACCACCACCAAGTAATCCGTGTCGGGCAGCAAACCGGCGTTCAACGAATACACAAACGATTCATTCGAACCGAAACAATCTGCAGCAATCGACGCCAATGCATCGCAAGGATCTTCTCCGGGTTGAACCGGAAATGCTGTGACATAGATAAAATCGTTGACGTCCTCCGTTCCCGGATTGGAATAATCGCAGTCCACGAAATCAACCGCAATATTCACGTTTCCCACACCGGCAATTGTGTTGGTGTGAAATGAATACCACTGGGTGTAGCTGAGTTGATTGGACGCAACCTCGTTAAAAATACAAGCATTAAAATAGGACTCAGCATTCAACGAGTCGACCTGTTGTTGCTCATCTGCACAGATGTAATTGCTCAGCGCATTGGCACATGCCTGCGCTAAGGCACGCGGACCCGAGATTGCTGAAACAGCAAAAAACACTAACCATACGATCCGTTGCCTGTTCATTCTGAAATCTCTCTTGCGAATGGGCAATTTACATTTTCGACAGGCGAAAACATCATCGCCCTTTTGCCCATTTGCGCTTTTTATACACAACGTTTTCCAAAACGGAAAAGTTGCAGTTTCTATTCGAATTCTATCAACACCGCGCCCTTCTCCACCGCCACACCTTTCACCGCCTTCACTTTTTTCACCTTGCCCGATGCAGCGCTCTTGATGACGTTTTCCATTTTCATGGCTTCGAGAATAAGCAGCGGCTTATCCTTTTCAACCTCTTCGCCTTCGTGCACCAAAATGTTCAGTACCATTCCCGGCATAGGCGCCTTCACTTCGCTCATTTTCTTTTGGCCTACCGCTTCCATTCCCAGGCTCTTCAACAGTTCATCAAAACGATCTTTCAACTGTATCTGATAGGTGCGGTTATTCACCTTCACCACAAACTCTTTCGTTTCTGCATTGGCTTCTACTACCTCGGCATTCATTGAGCGACCGTCCAACAATACGTGCGAACGCATCGTGTTCAAGACAACACGGCTCACTTCAGCCGGCTTTCCATCAATTAGAACAGCTTCGCCCTCAAATGCGATTTCGAGATTTTTCTTCGCGTTTACAGTTGCTTTGAACATGGTGCAAATTTATTACACGAAGCTAGGTACTTTCGCATTATGGCCGGCATCTACCTCCATATTCCCTTTTGCAAACAAGCGTGTCACTACTGCGACTTTCATTTCTCAACGCAAGTGAAATCCATGCCCGACCTGCTTCAAGCCATGCACAGGGAACTTCAATCGCGCCGCAACTATCTGGAAGGTGAAACCGTGGAAACCATCTACTTCGGTGGCGGCACACCATCGCTGCTGGCCACCGACGATCTAAAACGTTTGCTCGATGCCATTCACGGTTATTTCCCCGTTGCATCCAATGCCGAAATAACCCTGGAGGCCAACCCCGATGATCTTACGTATCACAAAATCATTGAACTAGCTCGCACACCTGTAAACCGCTTCAGCATTGGCGTCCAAAGCTTTCGGGATCAAGACTTACAATGGATGAACCGCGCGCACAGCTCGAGTCAGGCCGACTTTTCGGTGAAGTGTGCGCAAGACCGCGGATTCGAAAACATCACCATCGACCTCATCTATAGCATACCCGGACTTAGCGACCGCGACTGGATGGAGAACATTCGCAAAGCAGTCGATTTGCAGATCCAACATATCAGCGCGTACAGCCTCACCATCGAACCACAAACTGCATTCGGTCATCAATTGGCAAAACAGGAGCTGCAGCCGGTCGATGACGAAACCGGTAGCAAGCAATTCATTACACTCGTTCAAGAGCTCGCCAGAAGCGGATTTCAACAATACGAGGTCTCCAACTTTTGCAAACCGGGCATGGAGTCGAAACACAACAGCGCCTATTGGTTGGGGAAAAAATACCTGGGCATCGGGCCCTCTGCACATTCCTTCAACGGAACATCGAGGCAATGGAATGTATCCAACAACCCACGCTATGCCAAGGGTTGGATGACGGGGGTGCCCGAACTCGAAACGGAAATGCTCGACAACCGCACACGTATCAACGAATACCTCATGACCCGTCTACGCACCGCATGGGGCGTGGACTTGGAGTTCTTGCAAAACACATATGGCATTGATCTTTGGCAACTGGAAAAATCGCGTTTCGAAGAATTGATTGGCGATGGGCTCATGCACAAAGACAACCACATCATCACCCTCACAACACAAGGTTTGTTGCGCGCCGACCGCATTGCATCCGAATTGTTTATTCTCGAATCATGATAACACACATTGAACACCAAGGCCGCCAGTGGACAATCGATTTATCGAAACCGCTCGACCTTTCCATTGTGTTGCATGCACAAGGTCCGCGAGCTTGGTATGCCGACAAGATGCGCATCGCACCGGTCATCAACCGATACTTTACCGGCAGTGTTGCATTGGGTGGAAACGTGAATTTCAACGATGTGTTTTTCAATCCGCATGCGCACGGCACGCACACAGAAACACTCGGACACATCAGCCATGAATTGGTATCGATTGAGCGCGCGCTAACCCGCCATTGGTGGATTGCCTCGCTGATTACCATTACACCACACCTTTGCACAGAAAGTAACGACATCGTTCAAACCGGCGATAGCATCATCACGCTAGAACAACTGCAGCAAGCACTTTCCGGTGGGGTGACCGAAGCACTTATCATTCGCACCCTGCCCAATTCCGACGAAAAAAATTCGCATCAATACTCCAACACCAACTTCACGTACATGCACCCCGAAGCGGCTGCATGGTTGGCCGCGCAAGGCGTACAGCACCTGTTGGTTGATATGCCGTCTATCGACCGCGAAGAAGATCAAGGAAAACTGTTGGCGCACCACGCCTTCTGGAATTACCCGGCCGAGCCACGCATGCACGCGACTATTTCGGAAATGATTTACGCCGATAATTCCATTGAAGATGGGCTCTACATGCTCAATCTGCAAGTAGCTGCATTTCGAAACGATGCGGCACCTTCAAGGCCTGTTCTTTATAAACTCCTAAATAATTAATCTTGGATTTTATCTCTGCGCCTCTGCGGTTAATTTTTTTACCACGGAGGCGCAGAGAAATTTCTAAAGGGCTTCTGCAACGGTGAATACAGATCCGCCGATAAAAACCAAATCGTCATTTTCTGCACTCTTGATGGCGGCTTCATAAGCCTGTTTTACCGACGCAAAGGATTCACCTTGCAAATGAAATTCTGATGCTAATTGCTTCAGTGCGTTCGCATCTAATCCGCGCGGGATATCGGCCTTGCAGAAATAATAAACTGCCTCCCGTGGCAGCAGTCGCAACACGCGCGACACATCCTTATCGCCCACCATGCCTAGCACGAAATGCAACTGCTTGTGGGGTGTTTCGCGCAGCTGGCGCAACACTACTTGAACACCATCTTCGTTGTGCGCAACGTCTGCTATCACTAAGGGTTTCTCATTCAACTTTTGCCATCGACCCAACAATCCGGTGAGTTCAACAACCTTCTGAAACCCTGCTGAAATGTGCTGTTCAGTAACAGTCCATCCCAATGCAGCCAACGTGCGCAACGCCATAAAAGCTGTAGCGCGGTTTTCCGTTTGATAATTTCCTTGCAACTCGCCACCGGGTATCATGGAATCGGGTATGCACGTTGAATCGATGAGAGGAGCAAGAAGATGCTGTGCCGTGGTGCACATTACTTGGCGAGCCTCTTCGCGCATCGCACCTAGCACAACGGGCCTATTCGACTTAATAATTCCCGCTTTCTCTGCGGCAATCTTCTCGATGGTGTCGCCCAACAAATTCATGTGGTCATAGCCGATGTTGGTGATTACCGAAACTTCGGGCTCAATCACATTGGTGCTGTCGAGTCGGCCACCCAAGCCGGTTTCGATGACAGCAATATCAATCCCCGCGCGCTTGAAAAACCAGAAGCACATTGCCACGGTTATCTCAAAAAAGGAAGGTTGAATGGCTTGCCATGCTTCGTGATATTCATTCACAAATGCCACCACTTCCTCTTCGGGCATCATGACGCCGTTGATGCGGATGCGTTCGCGAAAGTCTTTGAGATGTGGCGATGTATACAATCCTGTTTTGTAGCCCGCGACTTGCAAGGCTGCAGCAATCATGTGAGAGGTGCTTCCCTTGCCATTGGTGCCGGCAATGTGCACAGTCTTCAATCCGATTTGCGGATTTCCCACCAGCTCTAGTAAAGCCCACGTATTATCCAACCCCGGCTTGTACGCCGCCGGCCCCACGCGATGAAACATGGGGAGTTGTGAGTAGAGGTATTCGAGGGTTTGAGGGTAGTTCACGGCGCAAGGATAGCAACATCGTGCTAAAGCAAAAACTCTATTTCAATGTAAAATTCACCGGAATAGACATCACGAGGCGAACCGGACGACCATTCTGTTTTGCCGGAGCAAACCTTTTGAGTCTGCGAACTGCGTTTTCAGCAATTTTACTAAGATTAGGGCCACCCTGTACTCCTCGCTGAACACGCACGTTGCTGATGCTCCCATCCTTTTCCACTACAAATTGCACATACACTTTCCCCTGAATATTAGCCTCCTTTTCCATTTCAGGATAAGGAGCGTTTTCCATGATGTCTTTTTGCATTTGAAGTTCACCACCGGGGTATTGAGGCATTTCCTGAGCGAATGACACCGGCTCTTCAAGCCTCTCTTCTCCTCCTTGGGTCTGCCATACCTCCACCTCACCCACCGAGCCATTATCATCCTCGGAGTCGAAGCGGCCGTAATGATAATTGGCAAGTCTGCTGAGCTGTTCCTTGCATTGTTGCAATGAATCTCGAAGGTTCGCAACCTCCTGATTCAAAACCGAGTTCAATCGATTGCAACTTTCCTTTTCATTTGTGAGTTTATCGTGCTCCTTTTGGCTTTTATCCAGGTCATTCTTTAAGTTAGAATTCTCTTGCTGCAAGGAGGCTATCTGCGACAAATAAGCCACATTTTCCATCTCTTTCATTACAACTTCAGAATAGAGGCTGTCGACTATGCCGTTGAGATGTTCAATTTGCTTTTTCTTGGATTGACCAAAGGCTGCGTTTGCAATTAACGAAACGACAACAGAACATATGAACAATTGAAAACGCATGGGATATTTATAGGTGGTGGAATAGCTCATTGAATCGGCAACGCCATCAATTCAACTTGAACGTAATCTTAATACTCCCCTTCTGCTCATTACCACTCGCGCTGCTATTGAACTTCGCTTTGCGCGCTGCGTCCTCGGCCATTTTGAAAAGAGTACCACTCGTTGTATTCGATTTGGCTGCATTGGCAATTGCCTTGGTCACATTTCCGTTGGCATCTACCCAAATGTCGACGGTAACCGTTCCTTCATCGGGAGCCGTTCCGTTTACCTTGGGGGTATTCACCAACGTTCGCTCACTTAAACTCCAACTCATGCCGGAACCGGAGCCTGAACCAACTCCATTACTGGTGCCATTTGCGCTGCCGCCTCCACCCAACAATCCATGGCCATTGATACTTTCGTTGGGGTCGCCTTGTTGACCTGTGCCTGTCAATGTTCCACCCCTGTTCTTCCCCTTACAAATGCTTAATGAATCTCGAAGGTTCGCAACTTCCTGATTCAAAACCGAGTTCAATCGATTGCAACTTTCCTTTTCATTTGTGAGTTTATCGCGCTCCTTTTGGCTTTTATCCAGGTCATTCTTTAAGTTAGAAATCTCTTGCCGCAAAGAGGATATCTGCGCCAAATAAGATGCGTTTTCCATCTCTTTCATTACAACTGCAGAATAGAGGCTGTCGACTATACCGTTGAGTTGTTCGATGTGCATTTTCTTGGATTGGCCAAAGGCCGCGTTCGCCATGAAAAAAACGAAAACAGAACAAATGACTAATTGAAAATGCACGGGGTATTTATATGCTGTGGAATTACTCATTGAATCGGCAACGCAATCAATTCAACTTGAACGTAATCTTAATACTCCCCTTCTGCTCATTACCACTCGCGCTGCTATTGAACTTCGCTTTGCGCGCTGCGTCCTCGGCCATTTTGAAAAGAGTAC
>JBKCGW010000454.1:0-11307 GCA_046303175.1 Flavobacteriales bacterium | reverse complement strand
CCTTGAGACTGCATGTCGCTGTATACAACGTTCAACAATGATGGAATCCACATGCCTTCTTTGGCGAAGGCTGTTTGAGTTAAAAAGAGTACTGCAGCGAGTACGCGCAATTTCATAAGGGGTCGGTTTTGGCGGCAAGTTAAGCAGAGATGGTGGGATCATTCATCAGGACAACGAGCCACAAAAAAAGCCCTGATTACTCAGAGCTTTCATTTGTTTGGCGGTCGGGACGGGACTCGAACCCGCGACCCCGTGCGTGACAGGCACGTATTCTAACCAACTGAACTACCCGACCGTTTCACAACAGTAACGTTGTTCTTCCTACGTCTTACGATTTCGGAGGCGCAAAAATACACGCATATTTCCAAATTGCAAGCGGTGAGTGATTTTTTTTTCGGAGATCATGAAAATCGATGTTCAATCGGGGAGGAATCAATTGGAGTAGATTCGCGAACCGGCATTCATTCCGGTCAATCCACACATGCTTTCTCCTGCTACCTTCGACTCCGTGCTTATTTCCAAACTGGATGAAAGCGTTGCCATGCCTGTAGATCTTGTGATCTGGTCGGCCGATAATCGCCAACTCTTTCACGACCGCATCTTTACCGTCCGCAAGATTATTCAACCCAACGACCTGGCACCCGGCCTCTACCGCATCACCATGACCAACGAGCATGGTCTCGTGCATGAGGGTTACTACAGCAAGGTTCTGTGAGAGCTAAGGGGCGGTATCGTAGCGAAGCTAAGGGTTAGCCCTTCCTTACATACTTCGTCAAAATAACAATCTGCTGGTTCTCGATTTTGCCTTCCACCTGCTCCACATTGTCGGCAATGAGGCGGATGTTCTTTACCACTGTGCCCGCGCGTGCGCTGAAGCTGGTACCTTTCACATCCAGGGTTTTAACAAGCACCACCGTGTCCCCGTCGCTCAATCGTTGGCCATTACTGTCGACGTGGAATTGCACGGCGCTGTCCATTTCATGATCGCCCGTTGCTTTCGCCCACGCCAATTGCTCATCGTCCAAGTAGAGCATATCGAGTGCATCGGCGGCCCACGTTTCGTTTCGCATACGCTGCAACATACGCCATGCCACCACCTTCACCGGAACATGTTCGCTCCACATGCTGGTAAGCAAGCAGTTCCAATGTGACTCATCGAGCGGCGCTTGCTTATTGAGTTGCTCCACACACGTTGTACAAGCATAGATACTGTCTTCAGGATTGCTATCGCTTGAAGGCGGCACAGCGTATACGGTCAGTGATGTGGTGGCTGCGCAAAGTTCACAGCTATTGTCGCTGCGTGCAGCAAGGGTTTGTTCGGTGTTGGCCAAGGTTCGTTCGTTTAGCTGGCGAAAGTAGTAATTCGGTAGTGAGCGACCTGTTGAATTGTTCTTTTTGATTACGCACCGTAGCCATTAACAACTCGCTTGATTCCATTCTTCATCAGAAGCGTGTTAAAGTTCAGAATTAGGCCCGTGGTGCATTTTGTAAGTTTTAAGTAAGTGAGTGTCTGGGCCAAGTGTATGTCATGTAGGGCGCTTACACTCTTTATTTCAAGAATAATTCTGTCTTCAACCAAAAGGTCAATTCGAAAGCCACATTCAAGATGGATGTCGTCGAAATACAATGGGACTCCAACTTCTTTTCTGACTTTTAAACCTTCTTTTTTGAGTTTATAGAACAGGCATTCTTGGTAAACTTTTTCTAAAAGCCCCGGGCCGAGCGATGAATGAACTTCCATTGCTAAGCCGATGATGATAGAGGTGAGTTGTTTGTCTGTCATCTTTTTTTATTTCAAATTTTGCGCTGGAAATTGAAATGGGTGATGGAATACGAATGGAATAAAAATGAAATATTCTCGGTTTGTTTTGCATATGCTTGGTAGCACCTTGCATAGGAGTTATTGGATAAGGAATAATTATGGCATAAATGAAAATCCTCTGTGTCCTCTGTGTTTAAAAAGAAATTAACCACAGAGATCGCGGAGAACACAGAGATGGAGAATCATTGAATAAATCCTCTGTGCCCTCTGTGTTTAAATAGAAATAAACCACAGAGATCACGGAGAACACAGAGAAGGAGAATCATTGAATAAATCCTCTGTGCCCTCTGTGTCCTCTGTGTTTAAAAAAAAATAACCACAGAGATCACGGAGAACACAGAGATTGAGAGTCATTGAATAAACTATCTGCGTCCTCCGTGTTTATTAATTACTCAACCACATAGTACCTCAAGAAACAAAAAAAAGAGCCACCGTTTGGTAGCTCTTTCAATGCTCTTATGAGAAGTTGTTAGTTCGTCACCACAATCTTCTGCTTCGAAATACCTTCTTTATTCTGACCCGAAAGAACATAGAATCCAATGGTCAGATTCTCGATTTGATATGTGAAGTTGTTATCCGCGTTCACAGTGAATGACTTCACCAACTGTCCGGATTCATTCATCAAATAGTATGTTCCTTCGCTGAGAGCTTTCACCGTGAAGGTTCCGTTGTTTGGGTTTGGATACACATTCAAGTTGATTGATTCCAACGAAACGGTTTCCTCGTTCGCACGGTTAACTGATGCTTCATCTTTAACCTCTTCTTCGTCAACCATTACTCCGGCTGCAACAACATTCAAGGTGTAGTCTTCAACTTCACCATAGCTCGAAACGCCACATGGAGTGGTGTTTGGTCCTGAGGCAGTGTCGGTCAAACGAATACGCATGCGCACAGCACCGATGCTAGCTGTTGTTGGAACTACAAAGCTTCCGCTGTAAGCACCACCCAACACTGAGCTGTACACGTTTTCGCCGGCATCAACAAAGTCGCCGTCACGGTTCCAGTCACACCAGATCAATACTTGATCGGTAGTGTAGTTATTGTTTACTGTGATAGTAAACGTACGAGATGTACCGCGAACTACAGTGGTAGATGTACTGGTAAAGTTTGAGTACACCGAAGCGTTTGACGTTTTGCTGAATCCACAAACAACCTTGCGAATGTATTCAAATGATGTAGTAGCATTCGCTGTTGTAGTTGTCGCGGAGCAGTAGGTAAGTGTTCCTCCGGTAATCGACATAGTTATGCCGTTGCTGGTCGCAGAAGCAGGCACAGCGCATGTAGCGTTTGAAGTCATAACACAGGTTACTACTGCGCCATTCGTAAGTGTGGTAGTGGTGTAGGTTGCACTATTGGTTCCTACGTTGGTTCCGTTCACCTTCCATTGGTAAGCAGGAGTTGTACCGCCATTGGTTGGAGTAGCTGTGAAAGTTACTGAAGTGCCCGAAGCTGTTGGGTTTGTTCCGGCAGTAAGCGCAATGCTAACAGCAGGTGCAACCGATGCATTCACACCCATGGTAATGCTATTGCTCGATGCAGTAGTTGAAGTTGCACAAGCAGAGTTCGAGGTCATGGTGCAAGCAACTACGGCGCCGGCTGTGAGTGATGTAGTTGTAAAAGTTGCCGCGTTCGTTCCTGCAGCAGTTCCGTTCACTGTCCATGCATACGAAGGAGCACTTCCTCCATTGGTTGGTGTAGCAGTGAAGGTTACAGATGCCCCTGCGCAGGTTGGGTTAGAACCTGTGGTTAGAGCAATGCTTACAGCCGAAGCTGATGGAGCATTTACAGTAACTGTAATTGCGTTAGATGTTGCAGGACTGCCAATTACACCACTCTGGTTAGAGGTCATCACACAGGTAACAACATCACCCGAAACGAAAGTTGATGAGCTATACGTAGCAGAGTTAGTGCCCACATTGGTACCGTTCACTTTCCATTGGTAAACGGGTGCTGTACCTCCATTGGTTGGTGTAGCGGTGAAAGTTACTGAAGCGCCTGAGCAAGTTGGATTCGAACCGCCCGTTACTGCTATTGCAACACCTGCAGTGATACTGCAAGGGGCAATTTGATAGGAGAAGATACGCGTGCGAGCAGCGCTTGTGCCTGTTGTTCCACCCATGAATTCGCTGGTGCTCCAGAAGGTAACTCCATCAGTATCGAGACATTGATGCGCGTAGTCACCGTTGCGGTTACCTCCCGTTTGTGAACCTGTTCCTGCTACTACAAGAGTTTCTGTAACAGGCAATGTTCCTAGTGGGTCGCAGCTGCGACGACCGGTGTAGTACAAGCCCGGATAAATAGTCGTTGCATTACACTTCATATAGCTCAAACCAATCGAGCCATTGTTGTCCATACAAATAGAGCTCATCCAACGTGAGCTTGCATCCGGTGTGTAAATACCTTCTTGATAAACAGACCAAACGTTAGTGCTCTGGTTTTGACGTAATTCAACCCACTTGATACTGCGTTGTGAAGTTCCAACAAGAACGTTCCAGCTAAGAATCATGGTGTTGTAACCGCTCCATGATTTCCACTGTGCACGGTACATCATAGCACCGCCAATGGCATCTAGCTTTTGCGTAGTGCCGGGCTGTGAAATGTCGTTCCAGCTAGAGTTGTAAGTAGAGTTGAAAGCCGCAACGGGCAACTGACTGCCTAGTGTAATAGTTGCGGTAGGGGTTGTGAGTGCCCAGTTAACCGTCATATTGTAAATGTTCACACGATCTACGAAGGAAGTTCCCCAGTTGTTGTCTTCAAACGATACGATAGGGCAAGGAGTACCGGCAGGAGGCAAGGTGCCATCGGCTGCGCAACCAGGCAGTGGTACAAAGAAACCGGCCTTCGGTGGTGTGTAGTTCACATACACAGAACGAGCACCGGGAGTTCCGGCAAGCATTGCAGTGCGCTCAAAACAGAAAACCTTTTGAGTCGATTGGTTTGAAGTCATGTAGTAACCATCATGCCATACGCTGAACTTCAAATAGTCAGGAAACTGTGGTGAAACGTAGGTGTAGGTATAGTAAGATCCAAGTGGATTGTTGGTGGTTGAAACCGCGATGTAAATCTTACGGTCGGTAGAAGTACCAAATTGAGCCAAGAACCAACGATCGGCTGCTTTGTCATACATCACAATTGGGTCGCCGTTGTTGCCGGTTGCTGGCGACCATAGATTACCAAGTGTTCCTGTGAGCAACACAGTTCCGGAGTTTTTATCATAAACCTTGAAAACAGTTGCATTGATCATCTGGATGTAATGGTTAGGACCAACCGCTCCCGATGGATCATAAGGGCGGAAGCCTGAAGCCGTCTGTCCTGCCCAGTTGGCCTTGTAGCCAAGTGATGGCTTGTCGCCCATCGAAGTCTGCATAGTCGAAGGATCGTTGTCATACTGCGCGCCATCTTCAGGAGTAAACTCGAATTTGGTGGCTTCTCGGTGCTTCTTGTCAGAAGATTCTTTCTTGATGATTCTGCTTTCATCTACCGGGTTTTCTGCGAAAATCTCGGTCAATGGGCGGGTAATGTGAAATCCGGAAGATACAATTACTCCCGATTCTTGCTCCTCCGTTTGAGCGAACATTGCGCTCGTAAGAAGCAAAGTCAAAAGGACTGAATACAGTTTTTTCATTTGAAATTGTTTGTTTGTTAAGGTAATACTCGAAGGTCTTCCCATCAAGTATCATTTGAGTCGAAGCCAAAGATAAGTCATACTCGATTAGGATGTGTACACATTTTCAGGAATAACCCGATTGTTCATTTATTGCATTGTTTTCACTCGTTATGCAGTCATGATGTAACTTTGAACGCTCATGCGCCACCTCTTCTCTTTTGTGTTTTTGTTGGTTTCGGCTATGTCCTTTTCGGTTCTTGGACAGGTCAAAATCAAAGGCGTTGTTATGCTTCCGAATGGTGAGCCTGCATGTTATGCGACAGTTGCGGCGACACAATTGTCGTCCGGGAAACTAAGAGGAGCAAATACCGACGGCAACGGTACTTTTTCGTTGGCCTTGGAAACGGGACGCCATGAATTGGTCGTTCACCTACTCGGATATCACGACCTGGATACAGTTATGGATGTAAAGAATTCCATGTCGCTTCCCTTGCGCTTTTATCTTGAAGAGAATGCTGCCGAGCTCGGTGCTGTCCAAGTATATGCTGATAGAAGAGATATCGCGCGAGAAGTGGTCAGCAAAGCCATCGATGCACGAAACAATTTTTTGGATGTTCAGGAATCTACCTGGATATACGATCAATTTGTACGCACTTCCATTCAAATGCTGACGCCCGATACCACGACTCTGAAAACAGATTCCGTATCGAAGGAGGTGAAGGAGAAAGATCGTCCACTGGTATTCATGCAGTATCATCTGCAAGAGGCACTTGCTAGCGCTCATTGGCGAGCACCTTTAAAGTTTCATGAACGTGTTATGGGGGTGAAGGAATACTCAAAGCGAAAGCCGTCTTCCACATCATCGGGAGCCAGTGTTTCGTTTTCTTATGGTGAATCGGATATTACCCCACAGGGAGATCAATACGATGATAATTACATTCTACGATCCTACACCGGATTTATGGAGTTTAACATGTATCAGCGACTTCTGACTGTAACCTCAATAACGGATAAGCCTGTCTTGTCGCCAATAGGAGAGGGGGCGCTGTTGAGTTATCGATACGACTTGGATGGAGTAAACGACAGTGCCGGCGTTAAATACTATACACTCACATTCTCGGGGATATTTCCCGGGGAACCACTGCTAAATGGAACGATGGTGATTCGTTCATCGGATTGGGCGCTGATTCGAATAGATGCTTCGCTGGAATCTCGCGTCATGAAGTTTTTCAATGATTTTACATTAAATCAAACCTATTCGATTGCCTCCAATGGACAAGCTGTAGTGGAACATCAGTTGGTTCGTTACACGATTAAAGAAGGTCGAACCATTTATTACGGAAAGATAGAATGCGAGAATGAGAAGTGGGCAATGGCTGATGACTCTTTCAAATTTTCGGATGAGGCGAAGGTGTACGATGAATTGGCGTTCGACCGTGATAGTTTGTACTGGGAACCAATTCGCAAGGTTCCGCTCGATTCGCTCGAACAGCGATATGGTTTTGTGTGTGATAGTCTGCAAAAGAGATATGCCAGCGACGATTATTATCGCGAGGCGGATTCCACCTACAATGCGCTTCGTTGGATAGATTTCTTGCTGTATGGAATAGGCTACCGAAATCGTGAACGCGATTATTCATTCTATATCAATCCGCTTACGATGCAAGTAAACCCATTTGGCATCGGCGGCTACAGGCATCGTGTGGGTGGAACATATAAAAAGGAATTTGCAAATGCGTATACCATGGAGGTGGAAGGCGAGGCGGATTATGGATTTAGGAATCAAGATCTTCGTGGAAGAGCAGGAGTTGGCTTAACCTATGTGCCATTGAAGTTTGTCCGCACATTTGTTCGCTTTGGTGATTATTACGACATGGTGAATAACTATGCTTCGCTTGGTTCCATTTTCAGTAGAAGTAATTATGTGCGCACTCAAACATGGAGCGTCGCTCAGCGAATGGAAATTGTCAACGGTTTGTTTGCCGAGTTGACGTTTGAATTTTCAGATCAGCAACCCATTACCAACTTGCAGTCTGATCAATGGTCACAGCAAGTGTTTGGCGATGTCAATACTCCTCTCGATTTTGAGCGGTATATAAAATCCGAGTTTAAGCTCGAGATGAGGTATCGACACAAACAGCGATACATCATCAAGAAGGGGCGTAAGATCTTATTGGGATCCGTTTATCCCGATTTAAAATTTGTGTATCGAAAGGGTGTGCCCGGCCTATTGGGCAGCGAAGTGGATTTCGATTACATCGAGTTGGGTGTCAAGCATGCGAAGACGCTAGGCCGTGTGGGTGATATTGATTGGTCGCTGTTGGCGGGTTCTTTTGTGAATAAGCGCAACCTACGCATATTGGAGCACCGCTATTTTAGAGGTTCTGATTTATTCTTTTTTTCCGATCCGCTGAATTCATTTCAATTGCTAGGTCCAACGCTATCCACACCCGACGCATTTTTCCGCGCCAACTATTTCCATCACTTCAACGGGATATTGCTGAATAAAATTCCGCTCATCAGTCGTCTGAAACTCACAGAGGCAGCCGGTGCAGCAGTGCTCTCTATTCCATCAGAAGATTTCCATCATGCAGAGTTTTATCTAGGTATTGAGCGCATCGTGCGCATACGAAAGGAGCTTTTCCGATTCGGAATCTACGCGGCAACAGCCGACAGCAATTGGGAAAAGGCGAGGTTTGAATTTAAGCTGGGTGTGAATTTTTACAACTCGTTCACGAAGAAGTGGCAGTATTGAGAGTGGCGAGTGGCAAGTGACGAGTGAACTGCAATATGATGCATTACTGACCTCAAAACATTTTCCGGTAGGTACGCACAGCTGTGCGTACCAACTTTCGCAGGTAATCTAACTTTTACTTCAACTCGAAATCCCGAAAGTCGAAGCCGGGTGACACCTGGCAGCCTACCAAACAAAACTCGCTACCTGCTGCGGGACGCGCGCCAAACCATCGGCCTGCTTTTACAACATGTTGAAGTTTACAGCCTTCATGCAACAACTTTCCAAGCCGCGTAATTACCTCATTTCCGGATTCGTCCATCTCAATTATTTCCAGTACATCACCATCGTGGTAGTACCAAAGTTCATCGCTTTTGATTCGATGGAGCGCTGATGTTTCATGCGCCTCCAGTAAAAAGAAGATGGAAGTGCAAAGGTTTCGCTTGCCATCGAAACCGTTCATTTCTATTTCGAGTGCACTTCGGTAAACTTCAGCATAATGACCTCCCTCAGGGTGAGGCACTAGTTGAAGGTGTTCTTTGTAATAGGACGCTCTTGTCATCGCTTCACTTATTGATTCGTTTCATCTGCAGTGAGTTCTTGCAAAATCGCATTCACATCGCTCTCTGTCTCGCGAAGTGTTTTCTTGCATAGCTGGATGAGCTCGGCAGCGCGTTTTACTTTTTGTGAAAGCACATCAACTGATGTCTCTCCTTTTTCAATCTCTGCTACGATGTCTTGAAGTTCTTGAAATGCTTCTGAATAATTCATGTGCGTTTTCTAATTATGATTTTATTTCCTTCACCTCACTTTCAAAAGTGCCATCCATAAGAGTAGTGGACACGCGGTCACCCACTTTGATTTGTGAGACGTCTCTTATGGGTTTGCCGTTTACGGTGCTTATGCTGTATCCTCTCTTCAAAATGTTCTTTGGGTCGGCCATCGAAATGATGCGCTCGAGGTTTTCCAATGTGCTGTTCGATCTCATCAGCTGATGCGAGGTAATCAACGAAATATGCTTGGACAATAGATGGGTACGTTCGGAAGCAGTGAGCACGCAATGAGATGAACCGATTGAAATTCGGCTCGCCATCGATTGCATATTCTGTCTGTCTTGATAGAGCAGTGACTTACTATTCTTGGTCAAGTCAATCTGCATAATCGCTATCCGCTGCATTTCGGATTTCAACCGGTGAACGGTCGTTTGCTGAATGATTCTGGAAT
Source organism: Flavobacteriales bacterium (assembly GCA_046303175.1). GTDB lineage: Bacteria > Bacteroidota > Bacteroidia > Flavobacteriales_D > Sanyastnellaceae > JAIBBG01. Next base: position 1,920 of record JBKCGW010000454.1, on the reverse strand, counting down.
GCAATTGCAACTCCCTGGATTGTCGTGTGATGTATTCGTTCGCGCGACTGATGATACGATCTTGCGCTTCTAACACAACGTCTTCGAAATGTTCAAACTGATCGATTAACTGCTGTGCGACCTTCGTGGGGGTAATGCCGTTGTAAAAGGAAACCATCTCTGCGACAGTTTCATTCGTGGAGTGACCAATGCCTGTGTACACCGGAATAGGGAAGGTAGCAATGGCATGTGCGAGTTTGAAGTGGTTGAAGCAACTCAACCCCACATCACCTCCACCGCCTCGAATAATGGCGACTGCATCGAAATGATGCGACACCTTTTTAATTCGATTCATGGCCTGCAGAATAGATTCTACTGCCTTGTCGCCTTGCAGCAAAGCGGGAAAAAGCATGCGGAATACACTGAATCTATTTTGTTGCGCGTCTATGATTTCTTGAAAGTCCGCAAATCCTTTGCTGCTCTCGACGGAAATAACAGCGATACGTTTTGGTAATAGCGCATGTGTCAGTGTCTTGTTCAAACTGAAAACGCCTTCCTTTTTTAAACGTTCGATGGCTGCCGTTTTCTCTGCTTCAATATCGCCGAGCGTATAGCTAATGTCAATGTCTTGGATGTGCAACGAGAGACCGTATTGCGGGGTATAGCTTACCGAAACTTCACACAGCAATTTGATTCCGTCCTTGAGCGGTTCTTTAATGCGATCTAAAAAGGCCCGATTGATGCGCTCGTAATCATTCTTCCAAAGAATCGATTTAAACTCGACAACGGTTTTGCCGTTTTCTTTTTGCACCAATTCAGGGTAGCAATGCCCCGAATGCGAGTAGTAATTGAGCTTGTTCATTTCTGCCTTCACCCAATACGTTCGTTTGAAGTGAGTCGAAAACATACGTTGTATGCTTTCTGCCAAATCGAGTAGCGTAAAGGTTTTTCTTCCGGCGGTGAGCTCAGTCATGCTTCAAAGGTGCAATAGCGTTCCGCTATGATTTCAAATGTTGAAAAAAATGATGACGTGTGAATATACTTTTGCCACATGAATTACGCTCGACTAGCATGCATTTCGTTGGCCCTGGCAGTGTTGCTTGGATCCATGGGAGCCCACGCCATGAAACCTGTCTTAACGCAAGAGGCATTGAATTCTTGGGACACCGCGGTGAAGTATCAGTACTATCAAAGCCTGGGTTTGTTGATTTTGGATGTTTGCGGACGTTTTGTGACTGTGAATATGCGATTGCACAACTTCGCAAAGCATGCCATAGCGGCGGGTATTTTGTGCTTCAGCGCGTCGCTTTATCTACGCTCCAGTTCCCCCCTTACCGGAGTGGACTTTTCTTGGCTTGGACCGGTAGCGCCCATTGGTGGCTTGCTATTTATTGCAGGATGGATACTGGCCGCCTTTGCCTTTACCAATGGCAATAAATCACGAGTCGAGTGAGTAAATCAGTGCTGAAAGCTCAGCACTTTCTCGAGTTCGGGAGCTAACACCGGCAGTTGTCTGCGTTCAATCATAAAGCTGTTCAATTCGGCAAACTCACCAAACACGTAGTGCTTTAGCGCAGCTTCGCGCAGGTATCCTTTTCCTGTGCTTCCACCTGTTCCTGCGCGTGTACCAATCATGCGGTGAACCATGTTCATATGCCTCCAGCGCCACGTAGCAAACAGTTCATCTACTTCCAAACACAGGTTGATGATGCGAAAAGGGTTTTGAAGAAGAGGGTAGTCGCGATATAACAATATGAACAAGGCTGCTCTTCTTGCTTTGTCTGATAATGTTCCTTCTTTCGTTTCTGAACTCATGAACAATTCATCGAAGCGATCCATGTTTTGCTTTTCGCCTTCACCAAGCGAATGTCCATAGGTTTCACGATAGTGTTGCCAGAAGGCTTTATCGTTTCCATTTTCCCATAATGCAGTGTCTTCGAA
>JBKCGW010000453.1:0-1643 GCA_046303175.1 Flavobacteriales bacterium | reverse complement strand
ACATGTGGCTGTGTTGGGTGTGGGTATACACGGAAGCCATCGCCCTGACCTACGAGTTCCCAGTCGCGCGCCTCAATACCGCCCGGACTGTCGCTCGGCCCGAACCATGAGTTGTTGTCTTGCAATCCGCCATACACGTAGAACGGCTCGCGGTTGTCGATGCTCACGTGGTAGAACTGACTGAGCGGAAGGTTTTCTACGATTTGCATCGTGGTACCCGAATTTGTGCTGCGATAAACACCGCCATCGGTGGCAGCGAACACGCGCTGCGAATCGTTGGGATCTACCCAATAGTCGTGAATGTCGCTGTGCATCGATCCCATGCTCTTGAAGGTTTTGCCTCCGTCGCGGCTCATGTAGCCATAGAGTCCTGCTTTGTAAACGATGTCGGGATTCTTTGGGTCGATGGTGATGCGCGAGAAGTAGAACGGACGAACGACCAAGCCGAAATCGCCGTTGAGGAATTTCCAGTTGGCGCCACCATCATCGGAGCGATAGAGTCCTTTGTCTTTCTCGGCTTCCACCACCGCATAGAGAATGTTGCTGTTGGAAGGAGCCACGGCCACCGCAATGCGACCGAGCTTACCCGCCGGGAAGCCCGTGTGGATTTTATTCCAGGTCTTACCGCCATCGGTGGTCTTGTAAAGTGCACTATTCACCCCACCTGAGTTGAACGAATAGGCCGTGCGGCGAAACTCCCAGAAGGCAGCATACAATACCTCGGGGTTGGTTGGATCCATGATGAGTTCGGAGCAGCCCGTGGTTCCGTTGACGAACAGAATCTTGTTCCAGGTCTTTCCACCATCGGTTGTTTTGTAGACACCTCGCTCATCGCTGTTGCTCCACAATGCGCCTAGTACGCCTGCATATACAACGTCTCCGTTTTTCGGATGAACTTCAATAGCGCTGATGCGCTCGCTTTTTTCGAGGCCCATCTTTTTCCAGCTCTTACCTGAGTCGGAAGATTTGTAGATACCATCGCCGATGGTCACGCTGTTGCGCGTCCATGTTTCGCCTGTGCCCACCCATAGCGTGTTGTCGGGATCGGATGGTGAAACGGCGATGGTACCGATCGACTGGCAATACTCGTCGAAGATGGGGTTGAATGTCACCCCGGCATCTTGCGACTTCCACACCCCGCCGCCTGCCGCGCCGATGTATACGATGTCTGAATTGGTGGGGTGGCCTTCAATGTCGCCTACGCGTCCGCTCATAAGAGCCGGACCGATTTGACGAGCTTTCATATCGCCGAAGTAATCACCTGCTGTGAGGGGAGTTTCTTGGGCGGAGAGGGAAGCGCTGAGCGCGAGGGTTAAGAGGGTGAGGGTGGTGAGTTTGTTCATGGGGACGGGGTACTGGGGACTAGGGACTGGGAACGGGAGTAATGGAGAATGATGAATAGAGAATGGAGAATGAACAATGATGAGAAGGGCGGAGTGATTAATCCTCGCCCTTTGCACATCGTCCCTCGCCCTTACTCTGTTGGCATTTTAAACGTCGCGTCCGCAACCGTTGGGTTGGCTTCCACCTTTTCGAAGGTGATGGCTTGTGATTCGCCGTCTTTGATACCCATGGTTTGCGAGAAAGCAACATAGACGCCGTTTACTTCCTGGTAGTCGCTGTATTTCGTTTGTGCGATTTTG
>JBKCGW010000452.1:0-3591 GCA_046303175.1 Flavobacteriales bacterium | reverse complement strand
CCGCTGTTTGTCCAAATATGTAGACGAAATCTTCGTTGTCGATTTCAATTAAGTAGGCTTGGTCGTATTCAGTGCTTCCCCAAAAAGTACCTGCTGTAATTTGATTGCCGGCCTCAGACAAGCGAACGATATACGCATCGGCGCTTCCACCTCCATACACATCTTGAGCAGCATTTGCTCCCAAGTTGAGGGTAGGGGAGGTTGTTCCACCGCAAAAGAAATGTTCGCCTGTTGAATTATCTGCAATAGAAAATCCGGAATCGTCGCCGCTGCTGCCGAAGTAGGAAAGCCACAAGGCTTCCGTGAGTGTCGGATTGAATTTGCCAACCAGCGCATCGAGTCCGCCGCCATGAAATGCTTGGAAGGCATTGGTAGTGACAATGTCGAATGAGCGAGTGGATGAAACGATGAGGATGTTTCCTTCTTCATCAAGCTCAACCTCACCGCGGAACTCATCGGCATAGTTGTATTTCAATACAGCAGCATCGCAAATGCCGTCGTTGGCGCTGCCACCGATGTAGGTTGAAGCGAGCAATGCATCACCAAACGCACCGAAACGAGCAACAATGATATCGGCGCCGTTGGGGAAGCTTGCACCCGTTCCGGAGGGCTCAGCAACCGGACCACCTCCGAAGCTTGAGTCTATTGCATCGGCTGTAACCGGAAAATCGGGCGATCCTGTCGAACCATACACAATCAACTCATCGTTTTCATTCACGATGATGCTATGCGGCAATTCATCGCCCGAGCCGCCCAAAAATGTTGACCACAACATGAATACTCCATTGGAACTGTATTTTGACAGGGCTATGTCGATGCCTTCCGGAGTAATGCCGCTATCACCTCCATTATGCGAAGTGTCATAGGCTCCGAGAGTGGTTGGGTAGCCTTGTCCAAACGCAGAGCTACCGCTGTAAAGCGCACCTGCTTGATCGTAGGTGGCAGTGTAGCCGAAGTTATTGCTTGTGCTTCCGGAATAGGTGGAGAAGATGAGCTCCGGGTCGATAATCAAATCATATTGCGGGTTGTACCCATCGGGGAGTCGAAAGGTCACTTCGTTGCCGCGCAAGTGGTAGCGACAGTTAACCATTTGTTTTTCTCCATCGATGATTTGCCAAGCAATGGGTTTTTGTTCGGTCACATCGCCTACGTGGGTATACACCACCAATCGCTCGTTTTCGATTGAAAGTTTATCCTGACCCTCATAGCGTAAGCGAATGGAAGAGGCATCAGCTCCCGGATGCACTATAAGATCGTATTTCAAGAAACTGCCGTCGCCGTGAATTACCCAATCGATACCCGGATACAAGTTTTTGCGAGTAGATTTCGTAAAGTGCTTGCAGTGTCCGGCCCAATGCCGGGCATCATTTCCCAGGAAGTAATTGCTGTAGGTTTCTTGCTCACCTTCGAATACAGAGCTCGAGGTGTTCGTGTTCGAGCCGGCGAAGTGAACCTTGTATACATGCCCGCTGATGCGCGGAAGGGTGAGATCCACCTCGTGGTCGCCTCTCAAACCTGCAAGGTCGAACAGGTGATAGGTGAGTGCGTTTTCTTCGAAGAAAACTTTACCACCTTCTACATCGGCCGCCGACATTACCTGCGCGGGCCATTGTCCGCGGTTCTCCACCAACGGATGCGAAGGTCGCTGTGCCATGAGCGTAAAAAAGCTCATGCACAGCACCCAGGTTAAAGCTAAGGATTTGTGCATGAGCCGAAAATAGCAAGAATCTGTTATCGAATTTTGATGGTTGCTTGTTTTCTGGAAAGGAGAAAAACGGAAACGAATACAATCAATAGTCCTGCAAGGGTGAGTAAACTGCGGGTGGTGTTCGGACGAATGACAGCGGGTATTCCTTCATTGCGCAAATTTTCGCGTGTTTTCGGACTGAGGTATTGGTTGTATTCTCGGATGTACGAGCTTCCTCCGGCCGGACTCCAACCGGTTAAGGCAGCAAGTTCATCGACTTCTTTCTTCCGTCGATTGTAGAGGTCGACCAGATATTCCTGTCCGGTATCGCAGGTGAAATCGCTGCCTTGTGCGGGATAGGTCATCACATAGCGGCATTGGAAGTTCTCGTTGTTGGGCGTTACCTGAAATTGCAAATCACTCGGGAATTTGTCGCGCGAGTAGCGCACGTGCAAGCGTGTGAAGAATATGGTTTGATTGAAGTTGCCTTGTGTGATCCAATCGGCACCGGCTTCTACAAAATCGTAATTAACAGGGGGTGGGCCTACGCAGGGGTCGCATTTCACAGCGGCATACGGACTCACATTCCAGGCGTATTCAAGAAACACTGCATTGCGTCCTTCTTGCTTGTAGGTTTTTTCGAAGAGTGATTTGTAGAAGTCACCAAACTTGGGTTCCACATACAACGGAATGTTGCGGTCGGTAGGCATTTTCACGGTGCGGTAGTTGGTGCATTCTACACGGCCTTGGGTGGTGAGGGCATACACAATCATGTCTTGCGAACCGTTGCTGTTGGCCATGCCCAATCGCAATGGGAGCATGAACTTTGCGTGGTCGAAACTTATTTGAATAGGACGCAGGTATTCGCTGTTGCGGTTCTTCACCTTTTCGAGATTCACTTTTACCAGGAAGAATTTCATGTTGCTGCGCACATACGGCTCCAGCACCTGACGAGCGGTTTCCGGAACTTTGTACCCGTTTGCTTCCAGCCACAATTGGAGACCATCCGACTCCTGCGCCGATAGAATAATGATCTTGTATTCATCGATGTCGTATTGCGCTTCAATTCGGACACCTTTGTAGGTAGTCAATTTTTTACTTTCCACCTCTTCTTTAGCCATGGTCGGAGCAGCTGCCATCGAGTATGAATCTTCGTACAAGCGCATGTCATAACCGCATGGGTTGTTGTCGTAATAATTGACGAGGCGCGGCGCTGAGTAGTCGTTGAGCACATCGAAAATGCGGCGCTCCACCACACGAATGTCTTTTTCGCCAAGCACCACGGGCACAGGCACCACCATAGCAAACTCGCTGAGCTCGCCTTTGAAGTCGCTGCTCATGGTAATCACGTTGCGATTTCCGTTGCGCACCATGATGACTTCGCTTTTGTTGTTGAACAAGCTGGCATCGGCCTTGGCAACGTAAAAACCGCAGAAGGCATGTGCTTGAATGGATAGGAGCAGCGCGGCCGCCCATACCGAGAGTTGGATCATGGTTTTCATAGTATTGAATTTTGAAGGTTTGAAATGGGTTGATTTGTTTTTTTCCAAGAGAATGCAGCTATGCGCGGTGTGAGAGCATCGAGCAATGGCGTGAAGGGAGTGAGGAAGAAGAGTGTCCAAAATGGAGCGCCGTTGATGAAGTAGAAATTGGCGAGGTAGAAACTCACGCCGCCCACAGCCATGGCCCACACGATACGCAACTTGCGATGGTTGGGCGTGGTCATAGGGTCGGTTATCATGAAGAAGGCAAATAGCCATAGCGAACCATTGCTGAGTTTGAGCAGAAGCACGTCGTGTTCCCAGCCGAGATACAGAATCGTACGCACATATTCCAATGCTGCAAACGTGAGAATGAATGCAACACCCGTTTCCAGACGTTTGATGTTGCTCAACACAGCCAAT
>JBKCGW010000451.1:0-2544 GCA_046303175.1 Flavobacteriales bacterium | reverse complement strand
AAGTCATCCAAACGAAAAATCTCAGGCTCTTGCTGATTGTCTTGGCTCATGAATTCAACTTCGGTTTGGTGAACTTTATAATTCGTTAATGCATTAATACTTCCTTAAGTCAAGGCATAACGAAGCGGTTGTTTATAGACCCGCCACTATTAGTCAAATAGTTGCGTAATGCTGTTGCCCATTCTGAAGGAGAAGGCCTGTTTTGTGGTATATCGCTATCGAAAGCTCGAATAAACAGCTTCTGTATGTCGGACGGCAAAAAACGGAAATTGCCATGCACCACACAATTCTGGCTTTCCGCTGTAAGAAACTTTCGGTTACGACCCCAGGCGAAGCACATCTTTTTCACCATAAAATCTGTGGTGGTGCCATCCGTAAAACGAGTGCCCCCATAGACCGCAAACGGGTGACAATTCAAAATAAGTTGGTAGAAAATGACAGCGAGGCTGAAATAATCGTAATACTTATCCTTGGGCCCCTCAGGAGCTGAGTACTCAGGAGTGATTTGCGGATGATCAGGTGTTAGAGTGCCAGTGGTATTCTTCAATGTGAGATTGTCCAAGTCGAGTATAAATGGAACAATCATATCTGAATCAAGTGAAACGAGAATATTCTGTGGTTTGATATCATAGTTACATATATCCAAGATTAATGGTCGACCATCCTTCATTTTCAGATTATAAATCTTCTCGAAATAGGTTGCGAGGTAGTAACTCAGAATGACTCTATTCTTTATCAAATCAGGACTATATAGAAACTTATTCAACCACGATTGATAGTTCCTATGGGTCCTGTATTTATAGAATGCCGTCTTAATATCTCTGGCGAATATTATATGTGTTAAGTCAATACCATCTCTGAAGGTATCCATTACAAAACCTATGACCTCACCATTACGGTTCTTCACAAGATCTTGGGGCCATGAGCCGATGCTGCGTTTTTGACTGCCCATTTGGATGGACAGATCAGCTTGCTGTGAAAGCTTGTGCAAGTAAAGAAGTCTCTTCGATAGAGACCTTTCTTTCTGGAGATAATGAGGTTTAAACACTTTAACTGCTTTATTCGAATGCACGCCATGTGTGTAAACGACAGCAGCACCTCCCTGCCCCAACTCGGGACCAAGCGTTAGCGGCTTTCCACTTCCATCAAAGTACATGATTAATGGTTTTAATAAATGATTACTAGAGTCTTGTCGTCATCGAGTGATGGCGCAATTAAACTCTTCAACACCGTCTCCTTGTCTTCTCGAACATATACTCCTTCATCGAGCAAACGATACAAACGCCTATTACGTTCCTCTTCGGTTTCGACTTCCTTCAGAGATTTAAGGAGTCCTTCAAAAAAAGGGTGAAAGGCGCGATTATAATCATAGTAGGCTTCTTTGCCAAGTATATCATCGTACACACCGCCGGTACCGGCCTTCAACCGATGCTCATCTCGGTTGTCCATGATGTACTGCTGAGGTCCATCGGTAGAGGCAAAGAAGTACGACAGATTGTCTGTATTATCCAGTACATGCACGTCGGTTCGCATTATTTGCATCCACTGTTCCTTAATTAGAAAGTAAGTTGCTCCTGCTGTAAAGGTTTGAAACGGCACGGTCAGCACCTTAGGTTCTCCATCAAAGTAACCGGCCCTTCCATCGCCAATGTTTGCAGACAAAAAGCCCCATGGGGTTTGGATGACCAGAATCAACGTGCAGTGCATTTCCGATACATCGTGCTTATCCTCTTTGCATTTTTGCAACAGGCCCTTACGAGTTGATTCAAACAGCCGAACCGCGGCCTCGTTCCAAGACTTTTTTGCCTCATTTATATCGGCGGGCGCATCCTTAAACGGAGATAGATCCGTCTCAGCGACTAGTCTGATAATTTCATCTGTGCAAAAACGAGAAGCATCGTGTGAAAAAGCCGATGATCCGGCACCATCGGATACCGCCACTACCCAACACCCGTTGTCGAGGTGAAGTGTACGGGCGGCATCCTGACAGGGTACCTGCGGCTCCGACTTTCGATGCGATGGGCCTTGCACCGAAGAGAACGCGGCTATAAATTCCTTTTTCATAACATGAGGATTAGTTGCTCAGGTCGAAGGTGACTGCTTGGGCCACGTTCGGGTCCATTTGAACCGTTTGAGCAGCCCCCTGCACCATTGCCGCTGAGATACTTGAGCTAACGAAAGCGAAGACTTTTGCGAAAGACTCGAATCCGGTCATTTTGTATGCAACTGCTTTCTCCTTCAAGCGCTGATCCGCCGTCTGTGCCGCCAACTTGGCCAGCAATGCCATATCTGCTTCGCCAACACCAAATGGGATGAAAATAAATTTCTTGTTGTCGGCCATTTGTTGAATTTCGTTGTCGAGCGCATCAATTTCCTCCGGTGTATTAGTTGGAATACCGTCTGTAATAAGGCAAATGAATGGACGATAATACTGCTCGTTGTTACTCTTGTAAAATACTTTTCTGTCCTCGATAATCTGCATGGCGCTTCTCATTCCTGATACAACGTTCGTCGTTCCACCGGTAGTGAGTGTAGGCATAACCG
>JBKCGW010000450.1:0-3683 GCA_046303175.1 Flavobacteriales bacterium | reverse complement strand
CGAAGAGGTAGACTGTGTGCTTACCACGCACTATGTCGATTGTGGAAGAGGCTTGCAAAGCATGCAGGCACCGGCCGTGGGCTTCGACGATGTGCTGAAATGCACCCATGGTTTCTTGCTCTATAAATGGCAGGCTGAGGTGATTTACAGAGTGTATACGCTGTGCACAGAGGAGGAGGCTCGCTTTTGGGTGAAGCAATGGAACAAGAAGGTTCCGCAGGCCAGGCATACCGATTACTTTATCGAAGGTCAACTTTCACTTTTGCAAGTGCTCGAGGCAGCCTGTTACGATCGGAAGAATCAGTTTTTCTGTAGTGCGCTTATTCCCGTCAAGGCGGTTCGGTAATTCGGGACTTAAAAATGCCAAATCCCCAAATAATAGTAATATTTGGGGATTGTATTCCCCAAAAAGCATGTATATTTGGGGATTATGATACTTCGAACGTTATTGGATGTTCTTCGACATCGCATGTTTCAAGGCAAGGCAATAGTGCTCATTGGCCCTCGTCAGGTGGGGAAAACGACGCTCATTCAAACTCTACTTGAGGGGAAAGATCACCTATTTCTGGATGGTGATGATCCCGATGTTCGAACGCTTTTGGATGGGGTAGGGCTTTCACGATTGAAAGCAATCATTTGCAATCATTCATTAGTATTCGTAGATGAAGCTCAACGAATTGAAAATGTTGGATTGATGGCCAAGATGGTCACCGATCAAATGAAACAGGTGCAATTGATTCTTAGCGGCTCATCGGCTCTAGATCTTAAAAATGCTACACAAGAATCTCTCACCGGACGTAAGTTTGAATATCATCTATTCCCAATTGGCTGGCAGGAATTTGAAAACCATGTGGGGTTTGTGGAGGCCTCGGCCCAACTTGAGGAGCGCCTTATTTATGGTATGTACCCCGATGTTATAAATCACCGCGAAAATGCACGCGAAATCCTGAAGCAGCTCACGTCGAGCTATCTCTATAAGGATGTATTGGCTTTGACGGGGATCAAAAAACCGGATCTTCTTGAGAAATTGCTACGGGCACTGGCCTTTCAGGTAGGCAGTGAGGTGTCTTACAATGAATTGGCGAATTTGCTGGAAGTTGATAAGGCAACTATCTCCAAATACATTGATTTACTGGAAAAGTCCTTCATCGTCTTTCGCTTGAATAGTTATAATTCCAATCAGCGTAACGAAATAAAGAATAGCCGTAAGATTTATTTCTTCGATAACGGTATTCGGAATATGGTTATTAATAATCTAAATTCAATTGACTTACGTAATGACAAAGGTGCGCTTTGGGAGAATTTTCTAATCGCTGAACGCATTAAGTTACACGCATACCATCAAATTTACGCCAACTACTACTTCTGGCGAACGGTGCAGAAACAAGAGGTAGATTTTATTGAAGAAACCAACGGCACATTGGAGGCTTTTGAATTTAAATGGTCATCAAAAGGACGAATTAAATTACCATCCACGTTTTCGCAACGGTACGGTATTGAAGGGCGTTTCATTGACCGTGAAAATTTCCGCAGTTTTTTACGAATGGAGTGATTCAACATCCCACGGCTTCAGCCGTGGGACTCCATAAATAAGAGTTACATCCTCAACGCAATATCCAGTATCCGCGCTCGGATTGCTTTGCATTCATCTTCATTGAAAACAGGGCGTTGCTTTCCTTCGCTGAATAGGGGTCCGTTCTCCTCTTGCACCGTAGAGGTAAGCAAACCTGTGAGGCATTGAATGCGCTCCACATCATACTTCACTCGTTGGGAAATGGAATCAAACTGCTGACGTTGGTTCAGTTCTATTTTTTTGGCGACCGTTTCAAGGCGTTTCAATTCACACTCATAGAATTCTGTGTTCATGGTTACTTCCCAACCGTTTTGGTTGTCGATATTGATAAGCGCTCGATTTTGTTTCTGATTCATTTGGATAATTGTTTAAGGTTTTTGAATGTATTTCATACGGATGCTTTGGTTATTGCCAAAGTCATGGATGCAACAGGACGCTACATTGCCTGTAGTGTTAGAAAGGTGACCAACCAATAGTAGGGCACGGCAATGATGTAAACGGGCCATTGCTCGCGGAATGTGCATGCCTCGTTGCGTTTGCGCGCATCAATGTTGATGTGCGATACAGCACAGTAGGCAGTCCATACATAGGCTCCGGCGGTGAGTGTTGTTTCCATGACTTTATAGATTTTAGGTGAGTAAATAGTCCAAAAGCATGTCGGCGCTTTTTAGCAGCACCAGCGCAATAGTGAGTTGTATGATATACAACACAAAAAACAGAATCAGTTCGACAGCGAAACGGTGAATGAAATACGGTTGTTTATAATAGCTGATTATTTTGAAAATTATTGTGTAGAGCGCAACAAAAAGTAGAAAGTACTTCATCGATATGTTACTCAGATACGCAGATGTGAATGGTACAAAATCTGTGAAATCAGGAAATAATGGAACTCCCAGGAGTAGGTCAATTGCGGTAACGCCAAACATCCATGCGCCGCCCCAAGCCATTATCAGGGAGAAAATAAGACCTGCTTCTTCCGTAGCATTGCACTTGTAATTGGAGGCCCATGCCAAGTGCATGATGTAGCGAGTGGTGAAGGTTCCAATTAAAATCGAATGTGCGCAGATTAGGATTGTCATGGCAATAGGTTAAGTTTAATAATGGAATTAAATCACAGAATTCATACGAGAACAACGATGAAAAATTGTGTGGTATCATTTCATTTTATTATTATCGATATTGGAGAGGACTTTAAGTATAATAAAATAAATATCGAAATACAAATTTTTTTGAAAACTCCTATTTTTACTTCCACCAAAAATTCACCATGAGATTGATTCACCTTTCTGCCTTCGCTGCAATTGTTAGTTTGTTCTCTTGCACGGAGAGTCCAAAAGATAACGGGTCCATTCAACAGCGCGCAGATAGCACATCCTCGGTTTCAAACGAAGTAAGGAACGTAAGTAGTCCTGTCGATTTTTCGAATTTGGAGCAATACTATTCGATGGATAGTATTTTTTCATTTGTGGCACCGGTAGGTTTTTTCTCCTACACGCACAATGGACTAGTGGCAAGAGATGCTGACTTTACAATTGCGTTTAATGAGTTGTCTCAGTATTACCCATGCGAGCCAAATGAGAAATTGCTTACGGTAAAATCAATGTTTGATGATGCGTCGCGAAGTATCAACGTCACCTACAAATCGTTGAAAGCCGACGGCTTTGCTCTTTCAGGTTTTGATGTCGATGGAAGGATAGTCTATCAGAAGTGCAATTACGCCGAGTTTTTCTCTATGCAAGGACGTGATGAAGGCGAACCCGCTCATGTGTGGAGCAAGGCGGGACTCATACGATTCAGTTATCCCGTTGAGAAAAAGGCTGATTTTAATCGGGTCGTCGAGATTATAGTGAATTCGTTACGCGTCGATCATGATATGATGTAGCGCCAAGGTTTCACTTCCCATCCTTCCCCAATCCCGCAATCAACTGCTCAATGGCGCTGCTTTCCTGAGAGATCGATGCTTTGATGGCTTGGAACAATTGCTCTTGCTCGCGAATGGCTTTGTCGGTTTCTGATACCAGTGGCCAATTTGAATTGCACGAGTAAATGCGTTCTATGCCGGAGGTCTTTGTTTTGAATTCAGTGAGTATGCGCTGCGCATTGCGTTGAA
>JBKCGW010000449.1:0-1308 GCA_046303175.1 Flavobacteriales bacterium | reverse complement strand
GTTGATGTGCAAACGACCATCGACTCTCCAGCATTGAGTGTAGCACCTTGCGGTAATGTGAAATAGCTGTTCCAATCATCGTCGCGCACTTTCCATCCCGACAAATCGCGCGTTGAATTTCCTACGTTTCGAATTTCAAACCAATCGCCGCTGTTGGCGCTCGGTGCAGAGGCGTAGTTGATTTCGCTGATGACAATTTCTTCTTCGCAAACCTCGTATGCTTGTGCCGGGGATCCAAGTACACATCCTGCAAACCAATTCTCGGGAAGTGATGGGTTCGTAGCGTCTTCGTTGTATTCGAGCGTGCGTCCACCGCCATCGGCCACCATGGGCCATGGCAAAGTATCGAGATAATTCACTTCGCGCACAATGGAATCGCGGTGGTCGATCAAGCGAATCGTGCCGCCACTTGCAGGCAAGGAGAAGTCAAAATTGCCAATTACATTTTCAACGGAGGGATGGATAGTTTGAAACGATTCCAGGTCACGCGCGATAACCAAGTATTGATTGGGAGCTAGCAAAGTGGATGCAGGAAAGTCGAAACGAGGCATATTCACGCTATTGGTTATTGCCCATCCCGTGAGGTTTATAGTTCCATTGCCGGTATTGCGCAATTCAATCCAATCACCTGCAAGCAGTGTTTCATCATCGTTGTAATTGATTTCACTGATGTCGATTTTTGTAGGTTGGCCTATGCCTAGGAAATGAGCGGTGAAGACGTCATCGGCCGATAGGTTGATGATCATGCTATCGTTGTGCCATTGCGATTGCAACAGCGAGTCGCTCATCCAGTAGTTGAACACGTAACCAGGGTTGGCAATGGCAGTGAGAGTAACCGGTGCACCGTTGAAGTAGATTCCACTCCACGGTAATTCATCGGGGATGATGGTGTTGATTTGAATGTAGCCGGCTTCGGGTGGAGATACAGCAAGGGTTATTTGTTGCTGTGATGAATAAGCAAATTGATTTTGGATGTGATTGCGAACTTGCTGTCCTCTGCATGCAAGTTGTTCGCGGAAAATGGAGTGGTTGTCGTTGAACCATTGCATGTAACCTTCGATGTTGTTGGGGTCTGCCCAGCGCGCATAATAGGCTGGCATTTCAGGCAGTATCATGTCGTAATGGTATTGCTCAATATCGAGCAAGCGTTGCGCACTGTATGAAGTGTTTAGTAAATCGGCGAAACGATTCACAAAATGCAATCGGTAACTTTCGTGTTGCATCATGTTGTACCAAGGCGTGGTAAACGGATTTCCGTTGGTGTTGCCCATAAGCCACTCGATGTGATTGGTAGAGCAGTCGGTCCAG
>JBKCGW010000448.1:0-1284 GCA_046303175.1 Flavobacteriales bacterium | reverse complement strand
CAGTGCCTGGCTTGATGAAGAACTGCATCTCCATTTGCTCAAACTCGCGCATGCGGAAAATGAACTGACGAGCGATAATCTCATTGCGAAACGCTTTTCCGATTTGTGCGATACCAAACGGAATCTTCATGCGTCCGCTCTTCTGCACGTTGAGGAAGTTCACGAAAATACCTTGCGCTGTTTCGGGGCGCAGGTAAATGGTGGCCGCATCACCGGCTACAGAACCGAGTTCGGTCGAGAACATCAGGTTGAACTGACGCACCTCCGTCCAGTTGCGTGAGCCCGTTTCGGGATCCGCAATCTCGAGGTCTTCGATGAGCTGCTTCAAGCCCACCAAATCCGAAGCCTCGAGAGCAGCCTTCATGCGGCTCTCTACGTTGTTTATTTTCTCTTGATTGCGCAACACATTGGGGTTGGTTGCGCGGAATTGTTCTTCGTTGAACGCATCGCCAAACTTGTTCTTCGCCTTCTCGACTTCCTTGTCGTTCTTGGCTTCAAGCTTCTTGATGTAGTCTTCCAGGAGCACATCTGCGCGGTAGCGCTTCTTCGAATCCTTGTTATCGATGAGCGGGTCGTTGAATGCATCCACGTGTCCGCTGGCCTTCCAGGTAGTTGGGTGCATGAAGATGGCCGCATCGATGCCCACGATGTTCTCGTGCAGACGGGTCATGGCCTTCCACCAATATTCCTTGATGTTGTTTTTCAGTTCCGAACCGTACTGACCGTAGTCGTAGGTGGCGCTGAGGCCGTCATAGATTTCGCTCGATGGAAAAACGTATCCGTATTCCTTACAGTGCGAAATAATTTTCTTGAGTTTGTCGTCTGAATTCTGCATAGCGGCGCGAAGGTAATACGCAAAAAGGAAGGCACGCACCTCAAGCAACCCTTTATGCCCCCATTTTGTCTGACGTTTGGCCTAGGCCATATACCTTAGCACCAAATCCACGTTGGCATGAAAAATCAACTACTCACGCTTTTTGTATTTCTCCTTTCGAACCTATTCACCCTGGCGCAAATGCCGCTCGATTATGCGTTCAGCTCCGAAACGCAAGGTTGGTATGCGCCCCTCAGCAACGATATAACGGTGTATAGTCAATCGTTTGACGACATCGTGTCGCCACCGATTGAAATACCGGCGTTTTCGATGGGCGGACAAACGAGTAGCACCATGTTTATCTATTCCAACGGATTCATTTCCCTTGGCACAACTACGGGTGTAGTGAATTATTCGCCGCTTACCACGAATACCAACGTGACCATTATTAGCCCTTTCGGCACCGATTT
>JBKCGW010000447.1:0-7725 GCA_046303175.1 Flavobacteriales bacterium | reverse complement strand
GGTAATCAAGGTATACGAATAAACCCCGGGAGTATTGGTGGTTGTGCCATCGGGTAGGGTATAGGGTTCGCAAGCATTTACTGCGAGATCAACGATTGTCTCATCTGAACCACTTTCATCGAGCACGTGAATCCACTGCGGCAGGGAGTAAAAAGGTTCTACCTCCGCCGGCAAAGCACTAATGGGGCCAATAGATGCTGCCGGATTGTTGGGGTTCTCGATGCTATAGAGCGTACCACCAATGACATGATAGAGATTTCCATCGGGCCCCATTTGCGCAGCGCCATGTGCACCGCTCGCGCTTGTGAAGGGAATCAACGCACCCGATGCTGCTATGCTTGCGGGGTCACCGGAGCTGAGGTCTAATTGATAAAAGGAGTTATTGGCTCCTGCATAGATATAGTGATCATCGAACGTGAACTCGAAGTATTGCAGTACATCACCGGGCACCAGAAAGTTGATGTTGATGGGATTGCTGAACTCTCCTGTTGAAGCATCGAAGTCATATAAAGTAAAGCCTAGAAATTCACCGATTGAATTATCGAACACACCCTGGCATACGAACCGATTGCCCAAATAATTAAACTTTCCGGAACCGTTGGTGTTTACAGGACTTATAATTGGAACAGGATTAACCCCGAGAGCGGTAACTTCGAATGCCGCCAGAGTGGGAACATTGGGGTCGGAACCATTGCTGATAATCCAATAGCCATCACCTGAGCTTTTCGGATAAGCGAGCAGCAATTCCGTTTCGTTGTCATACAATGGAATCGATTTCTGGCCGGCTACCACGTCTCCCAAACCATTGTCGAGCGACATGTCTACCACGGAATACGTAATGCCATCGCTGCCTTCTTCGTAATCATCGATGCAAAACACGTAGTATTTAGTGCTGTTGCATCCACCGGGTATGGGCACAATAACGGCAGCCATGTATGACGACAGGGCATCGCTTCCCCCTAAATCGCTGCCGTTGGGCATCGGTTGATTCAGTGCGTTCCAAATGGTCACGCCATCCGTGTAGAATAATAGTTCCCCTGTATTTCTATCTGCAATAGAAGCCGTTCCTTCTATTTGATTACCCGTAATGAGCGGCGGATCGATGGTTGGCAAAGCTGTTCCGGTAGGAAAGCTTATCGGAGTCGTATTAAAATCGATTGCCGAATTAAAACCAAAACGCCAGTGGTTGTTTTGCAGTTGAGCCGCAGTGCTGAGGCCAAGCACCGTGAATGCGCAAGCCGAAATAAGCGTTCTGATTGTGTTCATGCGGAGATGCTTTGAACCGATGATCATTCCTGACCGCAGGGTAGCGAAGCCAACATTCATAAGAGATTTGATGTTCATAGCGTTATTGTGAGTATGAAAATACATTGAATGAGCATCCACCCACCTAAAAAAACTTATATTTTAAACTCAAGAAAATTAGACTCATCCAACATTGTTAATGTCGACATCCAGTCTCTAGTACCCAGTACCCAGTCTCCATAGCACGCCACACCTTCGCCACTGCAGTAACGATCAGCAACGGCATCCCCATCGAATGTGTCGCAAAAATGCTCGGTCACAGGCACATAGCAATAACACAGCACTGCGCGAAGATTGCAGACAAGAAAGTAGAGGAAGATAAGCGTTTGCTGGAGGGAAAGTTGAGGTTTGGGTGAGGGGAAAGCCTGTTTCTTATATTTCAAGTGGCGAAACAATTTCCACCTGCCCGGATGGGGCGATAATTTTTCACTTGAACCTTCCGTCGCACAAGTGTTTCTAATAACATTCTATGACGTTCTTAATGATCGATGGGATCGTGATGGTGGCCGGGGAGGCTGCTGTTCTCTTAAATTTTATTTTCCAATAAGTCCTTTGCTAAGCTTGCAACTTTCAGTTTTCTGTTTTTAATTAAATAGTTAAGATCGGATGAATTGTCAATCATTAGTTGTCTATTGTAGTAATTGATGTGTTCAAGAATACCAAATACATTAGCAGCAATTGCCCAATAAATCAAATTCCCAGTTTTTATAGTCCAATTATTAAGGAAAATCTGAAGAATACATACGAATGGGATCAAACCTATAAAAAACAGATTGAGTTTTTTTAATTTTCTGAAAAACAAAAGACTCGTGTTTTGGACAACTGTTATTCCTTTTAGACTTTGTAGTTTTAACTTAAAATAATGTTGTCCTTGAAATAGGATAAAAGTGCAGAGAATCAGTCCGTATAAAAGAAATACAATATCAAGTGGGGAGTTTGTATAAAGCAGATAAATTGTAAGAGCAGGAAATGTAATAAATGCATGCGACTTTTCCATAGTATAAGTTTTATTCAGCCGGTTTATCAAATCTTTTTTACTCATTTTGAATTTTTATTTATTGTCTTTATGAACTTACAGCTAACGGACTGGTATCGCATAGCTGAAATGAAATTATCTAAATGCTGTTACCCGTGAATAGAAGTCTAATGCTGAATGATAATTTTTTCTTGAGCCGGAGCAGAACCTCCTTCGAAGTTGATGAAGTACGCACCGCTTGGAATGTTTGATACATCAAATTGTAATTCACCATTCACCATCATTCCTTGAATTAAAGTCTTTCCATATATATCAACCAATGCAACTGTTTGGAATGCGTTGGTTGGGCATTGAATTTTTACAAAATCCATTGCTGGATTGGGATATATGATTGATGGCCATGGATCTCCCTTGTCCATTGTAGAGGAAGTTTCATCCCTAATACAGCGAATTGGAAGACCGGTATTCATATGACTACTACTTGTATAAGCTGATTCCGAGTCGTATCCAACCAACATAATAGTGGCATTGAGAGCATCGACAGGCGTTGATGACCATAGATAGGCCATGTAAGTTAAATTTTCAAAGAAGCCATTGTTATACGCTCTCCAGCCCGACGGGAGCAGCGTGAAGCCGCTTGAATTGCTCGCGCCCGTGTTGGGTTCCAACCAATGGACAAAGCCTACCTCTTTAAGTTGCCCGCCGGCTAAAGCATTGCCTCCCAGAAATGTGATAAGCGTTTCCCATTCGGATAGTGTAGGTACATGATAATTTGTTGGACAAACATTTCGTGCATCGCTCGCCACTTGCCAATTATACAAATGAGCATATTCATTGGCTACCAATGCATCATTTTGATAGTAACAATAGGCCGCTTGTGTTTGAGTTGACCACAACGTGTTGTCAGAGATAAAAGGAATTGGTTCCAAATTACTGAACTGTGTTGCTCTCAAATTTTCCGCCATCCAAACCTGATTACCGATAGTAACTGTGGCATACACATTACCCTCTGCATCTGTTACAGTTTGAGAGAAGGTGGAGTATGAGCTTATCACGCCAAGACAAATGACGATTAAACTGATTTTCATATGTTAATCTTTTTGGGTGGGATGTTTTGAGTGTAAGAATTTTGTTGTCATGTCAAAAATGCCGCACAGCTGCTGTTTGGCGGCCAAGGCGAACAATTATTCCTTGATAAATTTCTGCTTGGGGAAGAATTCATTTTCGACAATAACGAAATACATACCGGAGGCCAGATGAGTCACATCTAGTGTAGTTATTTCCGATATAATCGTTTCCGATAAAACGGATTTCCCCATATTATCCAAGATTGTATAGGTCAAACCGATGTTCGTTGGTTTGCATTTAAGTTGGATGCTGCCATGCGCCGGATTGGGAAAGAGGGAGATCGCCTGTGATGGATCGCTCGATACATATTCGGTGGATGTTGCATCACTGTCACCGACATAGGCACGGATATCGTTTCCAATGCCGCAAAGAACCATCGTACCGTTGTGTCCAATAATAGGACCTCCAATGAAAACGTTGGTCACCGGTGTTTGCCAACGCAATGATAGGTCAGCGTTGAACGAATAGAAGTTTCCATCGTCAAACCCTCCGTTGGTCATATGCACTCGGCCCGCCGCATCAATGGCCATGCGCGGACAGTTTGCATCGCCGAAAAGCACGACCATGGAACTATCCGTTACTTCACCCAGCTCAGGGTCGATGCGAATAACTTTTCCACTTCGGCTATAGGAATATATCGATCCATCGGGGCCGCAAGCGGAGGTTGAAAATGGAACATAGTAAATAGGAATGTTCCAGTTTTGCTGCAGGCTTTCACCCGTATCCGTGAAGGAATAGAGGTAGTCGGTTATGGGGTTGTTTTGAGACCGGGGCAAATAGATGGTGCCGTCGGGTGCGACAAACAAACCATGTTGCTGCACCAGACCATTGTCCAATCCTTCCGAAGAATACAATAGCTGTCCATCTGATAAGTTAAAAGCGGCAACCTTAAGTTCTTGTTGGTCGTTTATAATGCCGTAAAACTTGGAACCGTGAACAGCCAGTTCTGATCCGTTTTGATAGCTCAATCGGGATGCTTCCCAAACGGTACTTCCATCATTTTGATTGATGCGCAAAATGCTCTGAGTATTGCCAATAATAAGGTCGCCGTCGGGTGAAAAATTTGCACCTTCAGTATTACTCTCATCAATCAGACTCTCTGATTGCCAGAGTATAGTTCCATCTGCCGCATTAAGGGCGTACAGGTAGGCTTCATTGCTATTGCCACTGCGCGAGGCATACAATACGCCGTTGCGAAGAGCTGAAAGTTTATTGCGCCAATCGGTTGCAGGAAATTCAATCGGTAAGTTTCTGGTCCACAGCGTATCACCGGTAAGTATGTTCATCATCACAATCTTACTTCCTTCCAACGGATTGGAAAGATTGTGTATGCGAACGGTCGCCAAATAGATGCTGTCGCTCACCGGAGCTCCGGAAATGGAAGATTGCAGTCCGCCCGACCAGAGTAAGGTATCTTCGGAAGGTCCGGATATGGCAGACAACCCATTGCGCAATGTATTACCGCCGGTGGCGATATTCCAGCTTTGCGCTGAAACATCCGAGCAGAAGCCAATGGCGAGAGCCATAGTGATGAGGCGCAGGTAACCCGTGGAAATTTTACATAGCGTTTTGAAGTTTGTAGTGGCGGTAGTTAGAATCATGAAATGGGTTTCGTAAAAAGGTGATGTTCTTGTTTTGATTGAATTCAAATTCAGGCGTTGGAGCGAATTTATATCAGAAAGAAATGCCAGCCCATGTTATCGGTCCAACCACCCATCCATAAGCCCTTGTTTGATATCCGGGTAAGCATTGAAAAGGTAAATTGTCAATGCGATGGCAAGAATGCTTTTCCAGTGTTTTTGAATCAAATCCTTCACGTCTGAAAACAATGTGCTCATAGGTTGTGTTGTTTTATTAGAATGTTCCCTTCATTACATCTACACCTATGGCATATCCGTAGCTTTTGCCATCAGGTGTTTTGTATATTCTTATTTTATTGCACGCCCGACCAAGATTCATGGGCAACCAGCTTTGACCACCATCGCGCGTTTCGTAGCCACTGTTCATGGTGCCCACATAGCCGTGCAGTTCGTCGATAAAACCTATTCCAAACTCACGCGCTGCAGCATCCTCCACCAAGTTGATTTCCAGCCACGTTTTTCCGCCGTCTGTTGTTTTGGCAATGCGTTGCTGCTTTGCGCTTGGGTCCGGGTTGTATGACTGAATGGTTACATACCCGATTTTATCTGAAGGAAAGGATGCTTTCCACGTAGTCTCAAACGGACGATTGGATTGATATACTTTGTTCCAGGTTTTACCTCCGTCGGAGGTTTTCAGAATGACGGCATTCGATTGTTCGATATCTGCGTCCGATGCAGCGCAAACCATTCCATTGTTCTTATCAAACATTTTTATATCGAAGAGCATGCTGCAGTCATTGCTCATACTGGTCGAAGTCCAGGTAAGTCCGCCATCATGCGAAATCATCCTGTTGGCAGGCGATCCTACACGGCCAACGGCATAGATATGAACCTTGTAGTCGGTTTTGCCATGGTTGATGTAGGGTTCCTGCACAATGTCGATGGCGCAAAGTCCTTTTACATATGGCCCGGAATAGGGGACAGGGTTCCATGTTTTTCCGCCATCTGAAGTGCCGTAAAGTGGAATAGTATCGGATACATTGGGGAAATAGTCTGTGCCAACGGTCCCTGCAAATCCGGTTAAACTATCTACAAAGGCGATACACCGGAAAAAGGTCCCTTTCTTTTCCAATTGTTTTTCCCATGTTTCGCCTCCGTTGCTTGTATGGTAAATGCTGCCGTAACCATTCACATACCAGCCCTCGCTTTCATTGATGAAGGTTATGTCGTCTTGCTTGCCCGGATAGGCATCAGTGTTGAGTTTTTTCCATCCTTGGGTAGTCTGCGCAGGTGGGTTTTGAATGGATAAAATTTCATTGCTCCATTTCACGGCCGACAAGCCCACTTCGGGGTTGTACTCGTCAAACAATTGCTGTATCTGTCCATTTACAAACTTGTTATACGCTTCCTGCATAGTTCCCGATTTGGCAAAATAATGATCGGTAAGAGGATAGGTCATCAACGTTGCGTTGCCCGGATGAAAGTGATTTACCGTGTTTACAATTTGCTGGTGATCGGGTCTTGAAAATGCTTGAAAATCTGACTCTCCGAATTGTACCAACACTTTCGCTGTGGTGTTTTTCCAATTTTCTAAATGCGGGTAGTCCTGAATTTGACGCCAGTATTCTGCATTCCTCGAGTATATCTTTCCGTTTCCATCATACTCCCAGCTCGCTCGCAATACACTGTCGGCAATCGGATCTTTGGCCATGTCTTCCAATTTTTCTTTCTTCACAAAATAGCGATAGTTCAGATCGTACTGAGCAATAACCGATTGTTCTACTTCGATAGGGTTCATTCCTGCCAAGCCATTTTGAACTCGGTACATTTCGATTTGATATTCAAACCAAGACTTGGCCGTTGTTCCATACACCACAACCCCTGCAACTTGATGCTTGGCGCTGATGGCCGGAGCAACAATCCCACCCATGGAGTGACCCACGATGATGATTTGGTTGGTATCCACATAGGGTAATGTCTTCAGCTTTTTTAGACCGACTTCAAAGTTCTCGACTTCGTCCATCAAATCACACGACTCGCAAGGCGGTGTATTCTGGCTATCGCCCAACCCACTTTTCTCAATTCTCATGGTAACATAACCGGCATCAACATAGGCATCCACAATGCGCTTGTATGGATGTTCATTGGGCAAATCATCGATGCTGCTGCACGTGTAACCCGGAATGAATAACATCGCTGGCATTTTCTCTTTGTTGAAGGGCTTGTTGATGATGACCCGCAGTTGGCCTCCACGAAAATCGGCCTGATCGTAAAGCACCTCGGCATTGTCGTCGGTTTCGTATGCGCGGGCCACGGCTGCAGCCTTTAGTTTAATCTTCTTCTTGCCACGCTGTACTTCAATGGTAACTTCTTCGCCCGGTTTGTGCCCCAGGAAGTAATCTTGAAACTGCTCCACCGATGCGATAGGTCGGTTATCGATGCTGAGTATTAGGTCGTTTTCCTGGAGCTTCAGTGCTGTACTCGTGGCTGTTACAACTTGCAGTACTTTACAGCCTGACACGCCGCCCTCAGATGAATATTCCAGCTGTGCTCCAAATCGCACCTTGCGAGCAAGTTGTCCGTGAGACGACATAGCTATAAGCAATGCCGCCAGAAAGAGTATATTCCGAATCATAGTGGTTTTTCCGGCGAAGGAAAGACCTCGCATTCGGTTCGGGTTGTCACAAATTGCTTTTTTTGATGACGCCGGGGGTTTTACCAAACGCACTCTTGAAG
>JBKCGW010000446.1:0-2475 GCA_046303175.1 Flavobacteriales bacterium | reverse complement strand
GTTGGATTGAAGACTGAAGAGGAAATGATGCAAGAACTCTATGAAATCATCGCCCAATCGGTTGCAGATAATCTAAGAGGTTATACTCCGATGAAGTAGTTGTGTTGCACAGCCGTACCTTATTCTTCAGCATCATCGACTTTCGCTATTTTACCGACTAATCGCGTTTCGAATTTGTTGTGAATGAAAAGGATTATAAGCCCAAACAAAATGGCGGAAACAATCAGTAAATTATTGATGATACCGCTTACCGAAAAGGATATGCGTATTAATATGGTTGATATGATAAATCCGGAGTTTCGAATGACTTTGTGGAATTCGTCGGTGTGAAAAAATGAAAACAGTAATAGTATTACATCAGCGATAATCAAAATATTGAAGAATTGTTCAAAGAAAATATTATTGATATTCTTAAAGGAAATCTGGTCAGTTGAGCTTGGGTTAACGAAGTCAATACTCCAGTTTACAAAGGAGTAAATGGCAATTATCATCAGCACAGGAACTAATGCTGTTGCAATCCATTTTTTTGCTTGTATGAATTTAGAAATACTCAGTGAATGATCTGGATTGTTTTCAATTGTCTTGAACACTCTGGTACGTTGGACTTGAAATAAATAGATTAAATAAAATAGTAATACAGATGCTACAAGGTCATAAGTGAACTGAAGATCATTTTTGCTGTTGAACCAATTAGAAGTGAGTGTAAGATCTGAAAGATCTTTGAATAGACGTCGGATAATGATTAGAGCAATAATTTCATATTGCTTGGAGATGTAGGTAGAGGTTGACTTGGGAAGGAAATAAATTAAAAGGTAGACCTCATAAACCAAGATGAATGAGAAGGGAGTATATATCGCTGCTATTGGGTTTTTTAATAAATTCGAAGGTTCAGCTAGAGTGAGAAACCCGAAATGTATTAACCCAATAATGAATAAGTGAATGGCAAAACTCGCCAGTGCAATCCATAAGATTACCTTCTCACTCTTGTCTTTTGTTTGTTTGGAAAGAAGTTTAAAGTAAACTTTCTCCATTAGATTGGAAAATTTCATGCACGTATGTTTAGTCAACGTAATGTTGGATCGTTAACACGAACAATGTAGTCACAATTGTTAACCGTTTGATTGTAAAGCACTTTTAATTTTGAGTGTCGGTAATGAATTCCGGTGGCGATGTGAATACGGTTCTCTTTTCATGCTCAGAGAGTGGATTATCTAGTTGTGGCGTGAGCTTGGTATATGTAATTGAAAAAAAACTAGCGTATACTCTGAATTGTCATTCAATGCCCTAAAAAAAAAACGCCCTTTGGATGGACTCATTCAACTGTTCGTTTTTCAGTTCATCACTCACACAGCATCCCAAACGCAGTAATAAAGCTCAGCAAGTCTGCCACACTCACTGCGCCATCGTTGTTGAGGTCATACGGACAGCAGTCACCTATACAGCCGTAAGCGGCGTTGAATTGTTGCAAGTCGGTAACCCCAACGACTAAGTCCTGATCGAAATCGGCAGGGCAGCTGGTGGAGGTCGAGTTGCTGAGCGTCTCAGTGGTGGTGCATCCTTCACTGTCCGTTACAAGTAGCTCGTAGTCGCCAAATCCCAGCGTGAAATTGCCATTGGTGTTCGAGAGGTTTTCCGATGGAATTTCGAACTGAAACGGACCATTACCGGTGGCCGAAATCGTAAATGCGACTTCGCTTCCGCAACCAATGGTACTTTGATTTACGCTGATTTGTGGCGCTGAGTTGATGTTGAGCGTGAGTGTAACCGTGCTATCGCAGCCACCTGCGTTTTGCAAGGTGAACGAGTAAACACCCGGGGTGCTCGTTTGTGAGCCGTCGGGTAGGGTGTAGGATCCACAAGTGTTTACGGTAAGTTGAGAAGTTTCAGGTTCACAGGCTGCGCATACGAGCGGAGTGTCGCCCACTTGGTACACCCATTGCGGAAGACCCCAGCCGCCGCCCGATTGCTGGCCCGGGATAGCTCCTGCTTGGTAGTCGCAGCCGGCTCCCGCCACGTCGGGGTTGTTGATGACATCCAATGCTCCGTTGCTCACGTAGATTTTACGATCGGGGCCCAGTTGAAGTCCATAGCAGGAGAACGAGTTGGTGAGCACCGTGTAGGCGCCTGCCATAATCGCGGCCGCATTGCCCAAGGTGAGGTCGTATTGAAATAGGTTGGAGCCGTCGGTCACATAGAGCAAATTGCCGCTGCACGAAAACTCGATGCCATAAGCTCCACCGGCGGCTCCGAAGCCCGTCAGGTTCAGAATAATCGGATTACTGAGTGTTCCGGTGCTGTTGTCGAAATCAAATACTTCGGCGTCTTGGAAGAGGAGGTTGGCGATGGCTACGCGATCGAACTGTGGGCTGAACTTCATGAAGCCTGCTCCATTGCCATGTGTGCCACCCAGAGTTGAGGCCACAGGAGTGGTGTTGATTCCCGCCGCGGTAATGGCAAACGCATAGAATGTCTCTC
>JBKCGW010000445.1:0-5330 GCA_046303175.1 Flavobacteriales bacterium | reverse complement strand
CATGGCAAGTCGGGTATCTATGTGTACAAGGGTTCCATAGAGATTGATGGAGATTTGGGTGCTCCTGTTGTTTTCCAAGGCGATCGCCTTGAGTCGTTCTACGACGATGTGCCGGGCCAATGGGGCATTCAGCTCGACTGTCCCTATGAAACCTCGATGGGGCCGCAAATAGCCAGCATCGTGCGAGGAGGAATTTGGATTTTTCAAAGCCAGGGCTCGAGTATTGAATATGCGGAGATTCGCAACGGTAACATCGGTATCCAGGTCGATACAACGGGAGTAAGCTACACCGGTGTCAACTATTCGGTCGACATACGAAATACCAAGGTCCTCAACATGGCCGGTATTGGTTTGTTGGCTCAAGGGGCGTCCATCAGCGCGCAAAATCTGCTCATCGGTAATTGTTCGCAGCAAGCGGCCTACCTCGGCATCGGCGGTCGCTACCGATTCGACAACTGCACATTTGCGAACTACGGCTCCGACAACAGCCGGCAACTACCTACGTTCGTGCTCAACAACTACTACGAAGACATCTACCAAAACATTCAGGTGCGTGAGATTTATGAGAGCCGCTTCAACAACTGTATCATGTTTGGCAATAACGCGTTCCTTACCGATTTCAATGAATTTCTAGTCGACATCGATGATGGAGCACCAACCAACTATAGTTTCCGCTACTGCTTAGTGGATACCGATGAAAGTGTGGAAGACGACGGTTTACACTTTGAAAGCATGAGCAACAGCCAGGCTCCGTTGCTTTGCAATCCCGCAGAAGGCAATTTTCACCTTTCATCTTCTGGCTTATTGATGGCGGGTACGTCGGTGTCGGTAAACAACTTGCCTGAAGATTTGGACGGAACCTCGTGGGGCTCTCAAGTTTGGAAGGGCTGCTACGCCTTCGATGCCAATTCACCGTGTGATTAGGCATGTTCTCAGAAGACTTTATAGTAGATGTAAGCAACCGCATGGAGCGGCTGCAATCGATGGCGACCGAGGCAAACCACATTATTGGTTATCCTCGTCCATCGGCAATAGAGGCTCGGCAAATGACACCTCCCGCCAGGGAAAGCGCAGTATTGTTTCCGTTGTTCTTGCGCGATAATCGCTGGCATACAGCCTTCATGAAGCGCCCTTCGGGTCAGGGTGTGCACAGCGATCAACTGTCCTTTCCCGGTGGAAAACTGGAGATCGGTGAGTCGCATTTGCAAGCAGCACTGCGCGAAGCTCAAGAAGAAATTGGACTGGAATCGGGGCAATGGCAGGTGATAGGGCAGTTGTCAACGCTCTACATTCCACCGAGTCATTTTGTGGTGCAGCCTTTTCTGGCATGGGCTCCCGAAAATCCGCAATTTCAATTCAATTCAGGCGAAGTAGCCGAATGGATAGAACATCCCATCGATGATTTTATGCGTCCGAATTTGATTGGAAGGAAAGAGATTTTTGTGTCTAAATACAATCGAACATTCGATAGTGGATATTTTAATATTCAGGGTCACACACTTTGGGGAGCAACCGCTATTATGGTCCAAGAATTCCGGTCGTTGTTCGGTTACGAAAATTGAATGCTGTTGAACGCATTGATGAGTTGCCTGTAACAACTACCAATCGAAAGCAACTGCATGGCCTGTATTAAAAAATACCTTGTTCTTCTTCCGCTGCTGGCGCTGGCTTTCGGGTCGAGAGCTCAGCAATCAAGCGCTGCTGAGACTGCAGAGAAGGTGCTTACTCAGGCATGCATAGAAGGCAATGCGCAGGCTATTCAGTCGGCTGCCATGCAACTCGCCACCGCAGGAACCATCGGAGCCGATAAGCTGGAATACGCCTCGAACTTGTTGAGCAGTGTGGAGGTGAATGGAGTATTGTTCACCGGAAGTAAGAGCGACACACATCCCGTTATCATGCTTCAGTTCTTGAAGAATATGCGCACCGACGTGCGCGTCATTGAAGTTGATTGGCTCGAAAACGCAAGTTGTTTTCAACGATTACAAAATGAGATTGGCATCGAAAAGGCTGGTACACCGGGCATTCGATTGCTTTCGCGCAAAACGCCTGTGTATGTTTCACTGGCGGTTTCTAAGTCGATTATTGATGCATTGGAAAGCGACTTGTATTGCACCGGTCTTGCGTTTAAATGTTCAGCTGCTCCATTGGCCAATGTGCGCGGTATGTACAACGGATGGTGGAAGAATTGCGGAAAGACCTACATGACATCGGGTTATAGCCTGAATGCAAATTACCTGGTACCGCTGGCGATGTTGGCCGATTATGCTTCGCAAGCGGGCAACAAGGAGGAGTTGCAACAAATCCGACAGAAGTATGCTGAAGTAGCAAAAAGCGTTGGCGAGAAGGAAAAAATTCCATCCCTAAAGTGAGTGCATGATTTTGAGCAAACGTCCATATCAACACGAGCACGATGAACAGCTGATGGTCCTTGTGGGCCAGCACAATCAACGTGCGTTCGAGGAATTGTACGGACGGTATGGTAAGCTCATGTACAATTATTTTTTGCGCATGCTGTGGAAGGAAAAGGAGAAGGCACGCGATTTCACTCAGGAGTTATTTACAAAGGTTTATCAGAAGCCGCACCTGTACGATCCTGCTCGTCCATTTAAAACGTGGCTTTACAGTATTGCACACAACATGTGCAAAAATGAATATGCTAAAGTGGAGGTGCGCAAGGAAGCCCAACAAGCATTGAAGGTAGAGGCAAAGGGCATTACATCGCCGGTTGCGCAAAAAGACATGGATCGAAAGTCATTCATGCAACAATTGGCATCGGTACTTTCTCAGCTCGACGAGGTTAAACGAGAAACGTTTGAGTTGCGATTCGTGCAGGAGATGAGCATAATGGAAATTGCTGAAATAATGAGCGTGAGTGAGGGAACGGTGAAGTCACGACTTTTCTACTTATTGAAAGACCTCAACGGCAAGTTGAAAGCATTCGAAGGAATTGCCGTTTGGATGGCCTGTTTATTTACAATGGGAGGTCTGCTATGAGCCAACAGGAACAATATCTGCACGAAGACATCGAAGCATTGCTGATGAGCAAGTCCTATGGCGAATTGCTTCAGGAAGAAAAGGCCTTTGTGCTTCAGCATGTGAGCGATGAGGCGGAGTATACCGTATTGCGTGAGCTACTCTTGCAAATGCATGAATTGTCGTTTGATGCAGAATTAAAAGATCCACCCGAATCGCTTGAAACCGCCTTGCTTCACGGTTTTGCGGAAAATGCAGAGAAGGTTAAGGGCTATCAGCAGCGTTTTGCTCCATGGATGGGTTGGGCGCTGGCCGCTTGCATCGCCGGATTTTGTGTCATCTTCTTCTGGCCTTCTGCTCAGGAGAATGAAACGGCTTCTGTGCAACCTAAGACGGAGTCCTTGGAAGGGGAGAGCAAGAAAGATGAAAGTCCTGCTCCGCAACCTGTCGAACCCAAGCCTGCGGTGTCGGTGCCAACAGTGATACTTCCTTCCGATGTAGAGAATCTATTGGCGCAGGTTGTACCGGCGTCTACACCGGCGGCTCCGCCATATGCCCAAGGTTTGTATGAATATGAAGATGCGTTGAAGGCGGTAAGTCTTACTCAAGAGGAAAGCGCAGAAGACCTAGCCCCTGTGACGTATGAGCCTGAAGGTCCAACCGAAGAAACGGTACAGAATGACGCCGTAATGAGTGCACCTCCTGTGATGGCAGAGAAGGAAAGCGCATCTGCACAAGTTGCAACAACAGCTGCTAAAAAGACGGTAACTGCCGAGACCAAAGCATTAGGTAAGGCCAACCGCAAAAAGTCCAGAAACCCGGAAGTGCTCAAGCTATCGCAGTCCAAGAAACTCAAGGCACTGCTCAGATCCGAATAGGATTTACTCCATTAATTGGATAACAACAACGTCCTCCATTGCTTGTCTACTTGGAGTGTTTGTTTGCGAAATTCTCTTCTCGCATAAAGTGGTGCCTGGTCATCATAATGCGGGCTAAGCACATGTCCGCTTTCACCGGAAGGTGTAATGTTCAGGCCGTTTTCGACATCGGCGAAATCTACCATCGTACGCATTTGCGAACCGAAAAACACCTTAGCATACACGGTACTGTCGAGGTAAAATCCTGTTTGATGTATGGTTTCATTGCCTCCCCATACCTCGCGCTTCTTGAGGTTGAAGAAAGGACGCAGCGCAGCCACCTCACCCAGCGGATGCTTTATTTCAAGTGAGGCCGATTGGCTCCATGTCCACTTTTCGGGATTCTTCCCAAACGCTGTGGTAAGTTCTTCGTGCGCGCAACCGAATGCTTCAGTCAGTATCTCGGTCATAGTTTCACGGGTTGGCGTATTCACCTTGTCCCACCACACTCCTTCAGGGTGTTGTTGAAGGGCTAGCACGCTGCGCTGAAATTGGTGCGAGGTGAGAAAGAGATTGAACATGTCTTTTCCCATCTCATCGGCCATGGCCAGGCGCATGGTATGGTAAAGCATGCGGTTATAGATTGTCGGCGCAACCAAATCCGGGGTGTAATCA
This sequence comes from Flavobacteriales bacterium, assembly GCA_046303175.1. GTDB lineage: Bacteria > Bacteroidota > Bacteroidia > Flavobacteriales_D > Sanyastnellaceae > JAIBBG01. The sequence goes on along the minus strand of JBKCGW010000445.1, from coordinate 822 downwards.
CCGTTCCACTGCATCAGTTGTTTAAGATCTAAGAAACGTTTGTCCGACGAAAGCGTGGATTGCTCCAACATCCCCATCCACTGCTGCAAAATGTCTTCGTCCACTTCGCTGCGACAATCGTTAATGAGCCCTTTCATCTTCTCGAGCGTCCATTCATTTTCGGGTTCGAGTAATGCTTTAATACGATCGGCCCGATACTGTGGCTTGTAATAGCCGGGGTAGAACAAAGGCTTGTGAGATGTATCGGAGGCGTACTTCAGCAAATCATCGGGCCAGTCGTTGGCACTGTAGATAAAACCGTGCTCCGGATCAATGCATCGTGGATTCATTTCAAATGGGTAGTAACCCTTCCATTCGTTGGCTGCTTTGCTTCCATCGTGAATGGTCCAGCTGTTCATGTGTTCGGGGCGTTCCACCAGGCGAGCCGAAGCCCACCAAGCAATGTGCCCTTGCGCATCTCCGTAATTGATGCTTAGGCCAGGGGCATGTATCCCAGCAACACCTTGCTCGAATGATGCGATATCGCGTGCCGTATTGAGCTGCCACAAAGCTTCGATGTGGTGGTTTTCCTGTTGTGTGTAGGGCCAGTTCACGGCAACGGGTTGTGAGGGCATGGCTTTGAATACATCGTTGATGATAGGTCCATGGCGCGTTACACGCACGTTTATGGTGGTGTCTTCGGCTCCCTTCACCGCAATGCGGTATTGCTTCATGGTGCATGGCTCATAGTTGCCTTCATACAGAAACAGCGTGCTGTCGCCTGCAGAAGGCTGCTCAGCATAGAAATCCATGTCGTCGTTGAGCAACATGGTTACGCCCCAC